>CAISQQ010000213.1 GCA_903887655.1 uncultured Burkholderiales bacterium | reverse complement strand
GGGGCCGACGCCCTCCCGGCCCTCCTCTCGACTGCCTTGGCCCACGGCGGGGCCTTGGCCCTGTGTGCGTTGGGGTTCGCGATTGCGCAAATGGGCATCCTTGAAGAGGCTCCCAAGGTCTTGGTCTATCTTGCACTCCTCACCATGCTGGCCTTGGATGCGCCGATTTTTGCCGTGATGGCGGGCCTGGCTTGGTTGCTTTTTGCTGGGGAAGGTCTGCCCTTGGCGTCGTTGGCCTTGTCTCACTACCAAATCACCGTCAACCCCTCCTTGCCAGCGTTGCCGCTCTTCACCCTCGCCGGACTGCTCTTGGCCAGTGGCCAGTCTTCGCAGCGGCTGAGCCGTCTTTTCATCAGCATTTTTGGGGCCGGACAAATTGGCACCATGGTGGCTGTGGCGGTGCTTTGCAGTTGTTTCACGGCCCTCACGGGCGGCTCGGGCGTCACCATCTTGGCCCTCGGGGGACTTCTCATGCCGCTTTTGACCCAGGCCCACTATCCTGAGCGTCAAAGCATGGGCTTGATCACGAGTGCCAGTGCGCTGGGGGTGCTGTTGGCGCCTGCGGTCCCCCTCATCATGTACGCCATCATTGCCAAGATCCCGATCAACACCATGTTTGTGGCGGGTATCGTGCCCGCCATCGTCATGGTCACTTGTTTGGTGGTGTTGGGCTTGGTGCTCAACCGACGCCAACTCGATCGCTCCCACCGCGCTGACCCGAGCAGCCCAGCACAAAACCCAGCAGCGCCGGGCCCATCCAGGGCTCAGCGGGTGGTGCAATCGGCGTGGGAGGCGAAATGGGAATTGTTCGCCCCCGTGGTGGCCATTGGGAGTTTGGTGAGTGGTCTCACCACCCCCACCGAGAGTGCGGCCATCACCGCACTGTATGCCGCCTTGGTGCAAGTCGTCTTCAAAAAAGACATCGACGCCCAAGCCTTCTGGGCTTGTCTCACCCAAACGGCTCAACTCATTGGCGGCGTGATGCTCATCATGGGGTTGGCGCTGGGTTTGACCAATTACTTGATCGATCAAGGCATACCCGACCAAGCCATCGAGCAGTTTCAAAGCATCACGCACAACAAGTATTGGTTCTTGCTCGGCTTGAATGTGTTTTTGCTCCTGTGCGGGGCCTTGATGGAGATTTATGCCGCCCTCATTGTGCTCGTGCCCTTGTTGTTGCCGCTGGCCACGAGCTATGGAGTCGATCCGATGCATTTTGGGATCATCTTTTTGGCCAATTTAGAGATTGGATTTTTGTGTCCCCCTGCCGGCATGAATATCTATTTTGCCTCGGCGGTTTTTCAAAAACCCATCCACGAGGTGGTGCAATCGGTGCTCACCCCAGCGCTTGCGTTTTTCTTGGGCTCACTCATCTTGTCGTGCGCCCCGATCTTGGTCACCTTTTTGCCCGACCTCTTTCAAATGAGCCGTTAAAATGGGGGCCGATGTCCACGGAGTTGGTGCCTTGCAAGAGGAGTTACCGCGAAAAGCACCCCCACAGTCGACTCGCCCACTCCCTGGTGCTGACTTTTATTGAATCGAGCTGTCTTGAAATCCACGATCCTCTTTGCCCATGGCTCGCGCGACCCTTTGTGGCGAGTCCCCATCGAGTCCATTGCCAAGCGGATTCAAGAGCTGGCCCCCCAGGAGCTCGTGGGTCTGGCTTACCTCGAGCTCAATGAGCCCGATTTGAAAACCTGTCTGCAAGACTTGGTTGAGCGCGGGGCAAGCGCGGTGAGAATTTTTCCGCTTTTTTTGGGCGTTGGCAAACATGCCAGACAAGATTTGCCCCTCTTGGTGGAGGAAGTCAAAGCGCTGCACCCGAGTGTGCGTATCGACGTCTTGCCCTCGGTTGGAGAGATGCCCCAAGTGATTGATTTTTTGGCCAAATTGGCCTTGAGCCCCACCGATTAATGGATAGACAGCCAAGACGCCCATGACACGGTCAGTCACTTTCGCGCGCAGATTCCTTCTTTTCATGCTGTTGGCGGCAGTGAGCGTTGCGGCCCAGGCCTGGAACCCGTTCATCCCCAAAAGTGACAATGAGGAATTACCACTGTCGACGGAAGAGTTGAAAAAAGTCCAAGAAAATGCCGGCTGGGCCAAAGACGACGACAAAACACTGATCTTTGAAGTTCACAACGACCTCAAGGGCCCGATTGCCTGCTCAGGGGCACAAGTTGAACTCCAGGACGGCAAACACATGTCCAGAAGCTTCACGCCCAAGCTCTTTGTCCCCCCTGGAAACTCTCGGTTTGCCAGTTTCCCCGGCATTGTCAAAGGCACCATGAAGTCCTTTGGGGTGACTTGCTCATGCTTTAAGAAGCTGGGCAAAGGCGAGTGCATCAACCCGTTGGCCAAACCCTGAGCCCCTCAGGGTGAGTCCTCTGCATGGGTCTATCGGCTCAAGGGTCCAGACGCCTCAGCTGATAACCGTTGAGTCGAGTCAGCCAGGAGACGTACACACCTTGGCCCGACTTGAGCAGCAAAGGGTGATCCGAGTAGCCCCGTGTGCTCATCAGCTCTTCAGAGGGCGACCACGTCAGGCCTTGATCAGTCGATCGCATGGCGTGCAGGCTCGATGTTTGACCATCAAACTCTTTCCAAACCAACCACACTGAGCGGCCGCTGGCCAGCACATAGGCGCGAGACGGGTTCAAGGCCGCGTTGCCAATGGGGAGGGGTTCAGAGAAAACTGGCGAGCCCTCCAAAGCGTGAGCATAGTAAAGACCCGAACGCACGGACCCCTGGGTGAACCAAGTCACATGCACCGCCCCTGTTTCAGACACCGACACCGATGGCCCTTGATGAGGGCAAACATCGGTTTGCCAGTGGTCGTTCGAGACCCGCATGAGCGCACTGGGGAGGTATTGATCACTCACCGATTGGATGGCGTGGTCTCTCACGCCGCCGGCAAAAAGGGCCCGGTAGGCCAAGACAGCTCGATCATTGGAATCGATGGCCAGCCCGATGCGGCAACACTCACAACTCTCTGGGTTGATGATGATTTCCTTTTTAAAGGTTTGGCCCCAATCGCTCGTTTGCGTGTAGGCGATGGACCCACCCAGAGCCACTTTGCCCGATTTGTTTTTTTGTGCAACGACGCGTTTATCGACCCACGCGATCGAGACCACGCCTTGCTTTTGAAGGGCCAGCACAGGAAAGCGCTCACTGTCGTCACTCTTGGAGATGGCCACGGGTTTGGTAAAGTGCTGCGCAAAATCAGTGGACAAGGAAAAATTGACCTTGGCATTCCAATGACTGTCTTTGAAATACCCATAAACCACCAGGACATGGCCATCGTCATGGGCAATGATTTGAGCCCTGGCATCTGCACCCGTGTCGAGATTTTTCTGGTGCTCGGCAATTTCTACTCTCGGGCCAAAGGAGCGCCCCCCGTCGAGAGACTTGGCCACCGAGACGGCCCCTCCTGCGGTCCACACCAAGGCCAAGCTGCCGTCGGCGAGCCAGGCGGGAGACGCCGCATTGGCGCAAGCCAATTCTCTCGAATCACACACCTGCGCCCCAGCCTGCGCCCCAAGCTGCACGCTCGGGTGGTGAGACTTCAACTCCTGCGCACTCAAAGATGCGCAGCCGAAGAGGGTCAGACAAAGCAAAACGTTCGACCACTTGACTAAATTCATTCTGTTACCTTTTGTTGTTCTGAGTCGCTCCACGACCCACCCCGCCAAAACCGAGACCTCCAAGACGCCTGGGGTTGATTTAAAACACGTGCTTCAAACCCAGGCTGAGGGTCCTCGGGGGCGAGAGCGTTTGCGTTTGTGGGCTCGTGATGGCGTAAGTGCCGTCTTGGTATTGGCGATTGAACAGATTGACCGCATGGGCAAAAACATCCGTTGCCGCATCAAGTTTGACGCTCAGGCTCGCGTTGTAAACCCAATTGGCGCCTTGAACTGCGTTGAGGGTGCTGCTTTGATAATAGGTCAAGGGTCCGATGTAGCTCACTTGGCCATAGATGCGAACACGGGCAACAGGATACCAAGTGCCCGCCAGTGAAGCCGTCTGCTTTGGGATGCCCGCGAGTTGTGTCTGAGTGGGCGTTGTGACACCATTCCAAGTGGCGGTGAGCTGCGTGTTTGTGTAGGCGTAGATGGCGTCGAGCGTGAGGTCAGCGCGGGCTTTCCACTTCTCGCTCAATTCCACGCCCTGCGATTGACCATTTTGATCGTTCGAGTAAAAACTCACCGAGGACCCGCAGTTGGTCAAATTGGGCGTTCCCCCGAGTGGCGCTGTGCTGCACAAATTGACGACCGGTTGCGGCAAGAGGTTGGCCGTGGTGTAAGTGGAGGCGGCAATCATGTTGTTGATGTGGTTCAAAAAATAGGTGGCACTGAAGTCACTGCTGGGCGACTTGATGTCCACCCCCATCTCCCAACCCGTGAGCGTTTCTGGCATCAAATTGGGGTTGGCAATGGAGCTGCCATAACTGCGGGTTTGGTTGTTCAGCCCGGGTGCTCTGAAGGCCTTGTAGAGCGAGGTTCTCAACGCCATGTCGTTTGAAACATCGAAATGCACGCCCAAAGCGGGGTTGAACTGCGTTTTAGAGTTGTCGGGATAAGGACCGCTTCCGGGCGACAGTCCATGGGCTGGCGTGGTGAGGCTAAAGCGGCGCAGGGTGTTGGTCCAGTTGTCCAAGCGCGCACTCACGGTCAACAGCAAAGCGTCGGCGGGCTGCCATTTCGTTTGAACAAAGGCGCCTGTGAATGTTTGTGTGCCCTGACCATACGCCGTGCCGGTCACATTTTGATGCGAAGCGGCCGTTGGCGCGCCATCGTACTGCTCGGTATCTTGAACGGACAGTTGGCGCAGATCGGCACCGAATTGAAGATCACGCAGTGTGGCGTTGAGGGTTTTGGAATAAACCGTGGAGGCGCCCTTTTCTTGATAGGACTGCTCACCATATTGCGTGAAATAGTTCACGACGGGAGAGATTCTTTGTGACAGGGAGGGCAGCGTTGAAGACCCGCCGTTCAAGCACGATGTGGCGCTCACCAAGTAGCAGCTCGAGCCATTGGTCTTGTTGAACATCACGTGCTGAGCCCACAGGGTGTTGTCCAAACTGCCCCCACTGGCGAGATCAAGCGTGAGGCCCGCACTCAGATTGGGCGCCTTTTGCAGGTTTTGGCCATAAACGCCGTACAAATCTTGGTTTTGAGTGAAGTCATTGAGTTTGAAAAATCCTTTCACCTCGGCTGAAGGGTTGACATAGGCCGACACTTGATAGCCGGTGGTGCTGTCTGTCGGCGCTGCTTTGCCAGGATACAGATCCAGGTACTGAGGCGGTGTGACCGGGTAGCCAAGCGTTTGAAATTGATGGGCTTCAAGCGCCAGTCTCAGTGCATCAGAGAGCACAACATTTTGCGTCAACGACAAATTAGAGGTGTTGAACGATCCATAGCTCCAAGCGAATTGACCCGAGTTGTCATGGGGGGTTTTGGTGATGACATTGATCACACCCCCAACGGCCATGCTGCCCCACAAACTGGATGATCCGCCTCGAACGATCTCAACCCGTTCAATGGTGGACAAGGGGACCCTGAACCATTGGGTGGTCAGGTAAAACGGGTCAACCATGGGAACACCATCGACCAACACCAACACTTTGGCGTTGCCCAGGCCTCGCATCTTGGTTTGTGTACCCGTGGGGTCACTCAGATAGGACGGGGCCCCTGAGAAATTAAAGCCCGGAAGGGTCTTGAGCAACTCATCCAAGGATTGAAAGGGGGACTTCTCGAGGTCTTGAGCGGTGATGATCGTCGTGTGAACGGGCATGTCGGCAAGACGGCTCGCATTGCGACTGGCAGAGATGGTGATGGGGGCGAGTTGCGTGGGCGCGGTGAGGGCGCTCGCCTCCTGCGCTTTTAAGTGGATTGGGCCGCACACGCCCAGGGACAAGGAGGCCAGGATCAGCCGATTGAAGGTGAATTTTTTCATCAAAACTCCGAGAGCTTGGCGGGTGAACCAAGCTCAAACATCTCAATTTCTCCACGGGCAACGCGCGCCATGGAGGTCGGTGTCGAGTGCATTGCATCGACAGTGACGTGATTCAGATGTGAGCGGGAGGAGCCCGCGAGGGCTGAGACGACCAAGCCACGTGGGTGCTGGTGCGCTGGGATTGACCCCGGAGTGACTGCAGTGACGACGCCTTGAGACCCAAGAGAATCTCGGGGTGGGGATTCGAGGACAACGCAAGAGGGAGTTGGCACAAGGGACAATGGTCCACCACCTGCGCTGGCTGAGGAGCTGGGTCAGGCGCTTGGCGAGACTCATCGCCAAGATGAACGAGCTGAACGCCTTGGGACGTGCACACCTCCAGGGTCAAGAGGTGATCCGAACTCGAGCTCCAGAGCGTGGCAGCACTGGGCAACACAAAGGCGAAGAACAACACCCAAGGCATTGCCAGTTTGGCCAGGGTGAAGACTCGAAGATGACGCATGTAGCAATTTTAACAGAGGCCAAACTCCAAGCCCAGCCATTGCGCCGACCTCAAAGAGCGTTGTCAACGCTTGGGTGGGTTTTCGCCATGCCGATCTTGGCGCTCTCGCAGCGATCGCCGTTTCGCTTTGAACACCTCTTTCGCGTCCTGGCTGGCACGCCCGCCTAGCTGGCGCAACAGCGCATGCGACAAACATCGGGGTCGCGCACGCGAACCACTGGCCACATAGTCCTCCAGCACCAACGCTCGAACAAGCTCGGTTGGCAACCCACGCTCTTGGGTCAAGTGCTCAAATATAGCGTCCGTCA
Organism: uncultured Burkholderiales bacterium; assembly: GCA_903887655.1. Lineage (GTDB taxonomy): Bacteria > Pseudomonadota > Gammaproteobacteria > Burkholderiales > Burkholderiaceae_C > Limnohabitans. The sequence continues at coordinate 8,624 of CAISQQ010000213.1, read as the reverse complement.
ACTCTTCAGGTGACAAGCCATAGGTTTTGCCAAAAGCAGACCACATCGAGTCGGACAAACCCATGAAAGACCAAAATGGTGAAAACTCTGGCGAGTGGGCCTCCAGAATCAAAGGCATGGTTTTCTTAAAACGTCCCGAGTTGGCCACCAAGTCCCAATACTTCGCCATGCGGGTAAAGCGCTGAACGCTTAGGGCATCGATATCTCGGGTTTGTTGAATGGCATAGGGTGGCTCTGGGTCATAGACCATGGCATGCGCTTGGGTATGGCGCGCAATGGGCGTTCCGCGCAAACGCTTTAAGACGCCCAACTGAATTTCTTGAGGGCCGATGGACAAGAGCCGATCAAAGCCCTGTGCAAAGCTGTTCATGGTTTCACCAGGCAGGCCAAAAATCAAATCGGTGTGCAAATGCGCGTGCGATGCGCTCAATAACCAGCGCAAATTGAGCTCGGTCTGGACATTGTCTTGACGCCGAGAAATGCGTTGCTGCACCTCCTCGTTGAAACTTTGAATGCCCACTTCAAATTGCAAGACCCCAGGCGGAAACTTGGCGATCAAACTCTTGAGGCGATCGGGTAAATTGTCGGGAATCACTTCGAAGTGGACGAACAATTCAGCGCCAGAACCCCCGCTCAAGCGGTCTAAAAAAAACTGCAGGATTTGGAGCGAGGTCTCGATTTTGAGGTTGAAGGTGCGATCCACAAATTTGAAATTGCGTGCACCTCGCTCGTAAAGGTTGCCGAGCTCTTGAAGAAACAAATTCAGATCAAAACCCCATGCGGTTTTATCGAGTGAGCTCAAACAAAATTCGCATTTGAAGGGGCAACCTCGAGAGGCCTCCACATAAAGCACACGGTGAGCCAAATCGCTGTCTGTGAAGTGCTGATAGGGCAACTCAATTTGATCGAGAGGCGGCTGCTCACCCACGATCATTTTTTGCAAAGGCCTGGGACCCTCGATCAATGCGCGACACAATTTAGGGAAACTCACATCTCCCCAACCCGAGATGACATAGTTGGCAAGCTTGACAATGTCTTGCGTTTGGGCCTCATGGCTCACTTCCGGCCCACCCAGCACCACTTGAATCGACGGTCGGCGCGCCTTGAGCTCACGCACCAGTTCTGTGGTGGGCGTGACATTCCAAATGTAGACTCCAAAACCAATGATCTGAGGCTGCCCCGCTTGCTCGGGGCCCAATTGCTGGAGGAGCTGCTCGAGCATCTCGCTGATCTTGAGCGACAGCGTGAATTCAATCAGTTGGGTTTGCTCGGCCAAGGCGGGGCTGCCATGTCGCGCCATGTTCGCGAGCAAATAACGCAGTCCAAGCGACGCATGGATGAACTTGGCGTTGAGGGTGCACAGAACAATGGAGGCTGGCAAAGTCGCGTTAACGGGCATGTCGTTGGGTTGGAATCTGACAAGTTGAGGGTGCAGACTGTCAGGTTGGCTGCAGGCAAGCCCATTTGAACATATCTGCAGAGCGTCAAGAGTGACGAGCGTATCAATAGCGGTGGGAACTCGAGGATTATCCTTGAACTGTTGACACCCTGGGCTTGAAAGTCACCCCACATCAACCACACATGACAGGGATGAACGGGGCCAGCTCACCTGCGCGGGGGGCAGACTGGAACTAAAATGGGGCATGATCCATTCACCTTTGAAAGTCTTGTTTGTCTGCATGGGCAACATCTGTCGCAGCCCCACCGCTGAGGGTGTATTTCGTCACAAAGCACTCGAGCACCGTTTGGGAGACCTGTTGGTGATTGATTCTGCAGGAACGCACAACTTTCACCCCAACTCGCCGCCCGACCCCCGCAGTCAGGCCCACGCGCTCAGGCGCGGCTATGATTTGTCCCAACTCAAGGCTCGTGCTGTCGAGCCGCGTGATTTTGAGTATTTTGATTTGTTGCTGACCATGGACTGGGACAACCGAGCGCTTTTAGAAGAACGCTGTCCCGAGCAGTTTCGACACAAAATCAAAGGTTTTGCGGAGTTTTTAACCGTGAGCCCAGCCACAGTCATTGCAGACCCCTACTACAGCGCCGAGGAGGGATTCGAGCAGGTGCTCGATTTGATTGAAGAGGCTTCGTCGGGTTTAATTGAATTTGTTCTAAAAAGAGGTCTCCAACATGAGTGAACAAGCCTTGAATGTTTTGGGCAAGCCTTTGGTGCCCTGCTCTTATGATCCGCTGACGGGCTATTACCGAGATGGATGCTGCAATACCGATGAACAAGACCAAGGCCGCCATGTGGTGTGCGCCAAGGTCACCCAAGAGTTCCTCGATTTTTCGCTCCAGCATGGCAACGATCTTTCAACCCCGCGTCCAGAGTACCGTTTTGCCGGACTCAAAGCGGGAGACCGCTGGTGTTTGTGCGCTTTGCGCTTCAAGGAAGCCCTCTTGGCCGGGGTGGCTCCCATCGTGGTGCTCGAGTGCACCCATGCCAAAGCGCTCGAGTTTGTGACCCTCGAGCAACTCCGCTCCTGCGCTCAGGTCTAAAGACAAGCCTCTATTCTTGGGTGCCTGGTCACACAGGCACCTCCCCCACCACAGCAACACGCTCCATGCGTCTGCGGTTGGGGTAATAGTCATTGCACGCATAGTGCTGGGTGGACTGGTTGTCCCAGAACGTGATCGTGCCTGGACTCCATTTCAGCCGAAACTGGTACTCTGGCACGTGGGCTTGCTCGCACAAAAGCGCCAACAGTGACGCACTCTCTGGCCCACTCATGCCCTCGATGTGCTTGGTAAACTGTGGATTCACATAGAGGGCTTGCCCCTGAGTCACCGGGTGGGTTCTGACCACAGGATGAGAGGGATTGGGGAACTTGATCTCCATCTCTCTCAGGCGCGCGCGGTCCTCATCCGTGTCCTTGAAAAGCGCCCTGAAGTTGAGGAAGTCGTGGACCGCGCGAAGGGGTCGGATCATGTCTTGCACTGCCGGGCTCAAACCGGCAAAAGCGGCTTGCATGTCCGCCCACAAGGTGTCGCCGCCCACTTGGGGGCAGATGTCACACTTCAAAATGGAGTATTTGGTCGGTTGCAATCGAAACGTGGTGTCGCTGTGCCACACGTCGGTGGACAGCACAGGGTTGTCTTTGTGGTTGTCAAGCACCATGATTTCAGGATGAACACCCTGAGGACGAAACGGATGAACTTCCAATTCACCAAACAAATACCCAAGCGCCACGTGCTGCGAGGTGTTGAGGGTTTGATCCCGGGCAAAAATGACTTTGTGGGTGATCAGTGCGCTCTCAAGTCGGTTGAACGTCTCCTCATCCAAGGGCTTCGCGAAATCGATGCCATGCAACTGTGCACCAATGGTCGGGCCCAGGGGTTCAATTTCAAAACTTTGGCGTTTGGCCTCAGAACTGAATGAACGGATCTGTAACGAGGACTGCATAGGACTTCTCCTTCTGAAAATCAACGGTTGAGCTGTGTCACTTCATGCCAATCGCTTGGTCAAGTTCAAAGCGGTTGGATGCCTGCACTTTTAACGGCTTCGCGCGTGCGAAGGGCCTCGGCTTTCAAGAGCGCTTGGGCGTCTTCAGGACTTGTGCCCTTGATCTCCACCCCGAGATCTCGCAAGGTGGTTTGTACCGGGGAGAGCTTCAAAACGGCTTTGATTTCAAGCGAGAGCTTTTGCACCAACTCGGCAGGGGTGCCACCCGGTGCGTACATCCCAAACATGGGGCCCGAGACGATGGTGGGCAAGCCAGACTCGGCAAATGTGGCAACGTCAGGTAAAGCATCCAGACGCCTTTCACTGGCCACCGCAATGGGCACCAACTCCTTGCTGCGAATTCGGGGAATGGCATTGATGGTGTCGGCAAACATCATGTCCACGCGCCCACTTTCGACATCCGTGAGCATGGGAGGAAACCCTTTATAGGGCACGTGCAACAACTGCGTGCCCGCCACTTGATCAATCATCGCCCCAGTGATGTGACCGGTGGTCCCCTGCCCTTGTGAAGCAAAGCTCAACTTGTTGGGAGCAGACTTGGCGACAGCCAAAAACTCAGCCACAGTTCTAAAACTCACACCGGGCCAGGCAATCAAGACGTTGGGTGCGATCGCCACGATCGAGATCGGGCTCAACGCAGTTTGAGGGTCGTAAGGCATTTGTTTGCTCAAAAAGGGAGCGGCCGTGATGGGCGCTTGAACACTAAAGAGCAAGGTATAACCGTCAGGCGCGGATTTGGCCACATAATCGGCGCCAATCACGCCACCAGCGCCCGCTCGCGCATCGATGATGAAGGGCACTTTGAGTCTCACGGACAAGTTTTCTGAAATCAACCGCGCGAGTTGATCCAGGGCACCGCCGCCTAAAAAAGGCACCACCACGCGAACCGCCTTGGTGGGATAGGCCGTTTGCGCCAACACCGGTTGCGTTAAAAGAGCCGCGCCACAACAGAGCACTAAAAAGAAGGAAGAAAGGCCACGGGCTGTGGTTTTGAGACGAGCGAGAAGGCCAGCCCTCGTGGGTGGATGGGAAGAGTTCAAGCACGCAGTCATGGGTGGTCCTCATGGATTCAGGTGGGGTTGATGAGGAGATTATGACCAGACCCTGGCTGCCTTGTACAGTCACGATAACCCTCACCACAAAACGCTTGGCGCCAATACTGAGCCCCTTGGCCACTGGACCCAGGCTTGCGATGAGCAAAGTTACAAATAACCAATTGATCTATGGAACGTATTCAATATAGAATTGAGTTATGAACCTACACCAATTCAAATTCGTCCATGAGGCGGTCAAACACAACCTGAACTTGACCCTGGCAGCCCAGGCCTTGCACACGTCTCAACCGGGTGTCTCCAAAGCCATACTTGAACTGGAGGCGGAACTGGGCTTCGAAATCTTTGGCCGACATGGCAAACGCCTCAATCGCATCACCCAGCCAGGCACCCAAGTGATCAAAAGCATCGAGGTGATTTTGGCGGAGCTCAACAATTTAAAGAAGATTGGTCAAGACTACAGCGCTCAAGATGCGGGCACCTTGAGCATCGCCACCACCCACACCCAAGCACGCTATGTGTTACCCCCAGTGCTCACGCAATTGAGATCGGGTTACCCCAATGTCAACATCAGTCTTCACCAAGGCACGCCTCAACAAGCGGCCAAGATGGTCATCGAAGAATTGGCCGACATTGCCATTGCCACCGAATCTTTGGCGGACTTTGATGAGCTCATCACCCTGCCTTGCTACCATTGGCAGCATGTCTTGGTGCTCCCGACTGACCACCCTTTGAGTCTGCAAAAAAAACCGATCACCCTCAAACAACTGAGCACCTATCCCTTGATCACCTACCATCCGACCTTCACCGGTCGGCAACGCATCGACAGCGCCTTTGCCAAGCAACACCTCACGCCCAATATTGCGCTAGAAGCCATCGACTCCGACGTGATCAAAACCTATGTTCGCATCGGTATGGGGGTGGGCATTGTGGCCGAAATGGCCATTCAAGCCCCAACCGACAAAGACTTGGTGGTCAAACCCGCTTGGGATCTTTTTGGCCAAAACTTAGCCCGTGTGGCCTTTCGACGCGGCACGTATTTGCGCCAATTTGTTCTCGATTTTGCCCAACTCCTGAGCCCTGAGCTCACCTCGGCCACCATTCTCAAGGCCTTGGATACTCCGCTTGGAACTTAAAGCCCTCGGTTTGAACCCCACGCTTCATTGAAGAACACCTCCCCCATCGGGCTCTTGGCTTGTTGTAGGCTGGGTGTTGGGTAAGAAGAAGGCCACTCAGTTGATCCGGTGCCAGGATGAAATAAGTCGTTTCAACCTATTCAATCGGTCTTCATTTCGCGGTAAGCTTAGGCGCATGGCAGTGGCTTGCTAATGAGCCCTCAAGGCTGAGATCGGGTGACTTCCCGTGGAAGTCGCCGAGCTTGCACGCCTGGCCATGCTCAACTTCATCAAGTCACCCCCCAGAAAACCAACCTCCCATGACCCCTATTCTTGAGAGCAAGCTGCCCCAAGTGGGCACCACCATTTTTACCGTCATGTCCGCACTCGCCACTGAGCACCAAGCGGTCAACTTGGGGCAAGGCTTTCCTGATTTTGGCTGCGACCCAGCGCTCGTCCAGCACGTGAGCGACGCGATGCTCGAGGGCTTGAACCAATACCCCTCGATGTTGGGTGTGCCCGAGCTCAGGCAAGCGATTGCAAACAAAGTCCAAGCCCTTTACGGCGCCCACTACGACCCAGCGAGTGAGATCACCGTCACCGCCGGTGCAACGCAAGCCATCTTGAACGCTGTGCTGGCGGTGGTGCGTTCGGGTGACGAAGTCATGGTTCTCGAGCCTTGCTACGACAGCTACATTCCCAACATTGAGCTCGCTGGCGGCGTGGTGGTTCGAATCCCTCTCGATGAGGGAACCTTCAAGGTGAACTTTGATCGCATCGCCAGCGCCATCGGCCCCAAGACCCGTGCGCTGATCATCAACTCGCCACACAACCCCAGCGGCACCATTTGGAGCCGTGAAGACTTGTTGAAGCTCCAAGAGCTCCTGGCCCCGACCAACATCTTCTTAATCAGTGACGAGGTCTATGAGCACATGGTGTATGCACCGCAAGTGCACCACAGTGTGGCGAGCTTCAAGGGACTCGCCGAGCGAGCCTTTATCATTTCCAGTTTTGGTAAAACCTACCATGTCACCGGCTGGAAGGTGGCTTACTGTTTGGCCCCACCGCCACTCACCAGTGAATTTCGCAAAGTTCACCAATTCAATGTGTTCACCGTCAACACACCGGTTCAGCACGGCTTGGCGCGCTACATGAGCGACGCATCACACGCCAACCAATTGAGCGCGTTTTATCAACGCAAGCGAGATCTGTTTCGCACGGGTCTACAAAACACGCACTTCAAGCTGTTGCCGTGTGAGGGTACCTATTTCCAGTGTGTGAGAAAAGACGACTTGAAGGTGAGCGAGAAAAGCTTGAGCGAGTCCAAGTTTTGCGAGTGGCTCACCGCCGAAGTTGGCGTTGCCGCCATCCCGCTGTCGGCCTTTTACGCCCAAGGGGATGACCACGGTATTGTTCGGTTTTGTTTTGCCAAAAAAGATGAAACCTTGCAGCTCGCATTGGAGCGCTTGGCCAAACTTTGAGCCCCTGTTGAGGGCGCGCCGAACCCCCTAAGCGAAAGGGTTTGCACCCATGGGTTACCCCCATGAACGCCCTAGAATGAATGGCCTTCATTGATGGCCAGCCCTGCGGAGCTTGGGCTGGGTTGACGAACCCCATTGACCTTGATTGACTCTCTCAAAACCCATGCAAACACCCCAAAATCAACGTTTCGATGTCGGTGGAATTTGGTTTCCACAGCCTTTTAAAGTGAGGCGTTTGGGCCACTTTGGCCTCAACGTTGACGACACCCAAGCCACGTTGGCCTTTTACTGTGATCTTTTGGGTTTTCGGCTGTCTGACCCCTTGGATTTGGCCGCCCATCTGCCCAATGGGGCTGAGCTCAAAAAAATCGGGGATACCCATTTGTACTTCACCCGACACGGCACCGACCATCACTCCTTCGTCTTTGGCGACCGCAAGGTGGTCAATGCCCGCGGTGAAAACCTGCCCGATGACGTGACGGTCAATCAGCTCACCTGGCAAGTGGGAAGTTTGGGCGAGATATCGGGGGGGATCGATTACTTCAAGTCCCTGGGCATTCCCATCCAGCGCGTTGGACGCGACATGCCTGGCTCGAACTGGCACGTCTATCCTTACGACCCGGAAGGCCATCGCAATGAGCTTTACTACGGCATGGAACAAATTGGATGGACGGGAACTTCAAAGCCCAAAAAAGCCTACGACCGGGGCTTTCGAGAGCGGCCGAGTTTGCCCCAAGTCCCAGAATACATGGAAGTTGAGCGATTGCGCGAGGCCGGTATCGACTTGAGTTCTGGCCACCGAGACCCTGAAAAAGAAGCCGCCACCTACGATGTGGATGGCATTTTGCTCCCTCGCCCCTTCAAGATTGTCCGCCACGGACCGGTGGGTTTGTTTTGCAAGAACTTGGAGAGCATGGAGCATTTTTACACCCAGGTCATGGGGTTTCATAAAACTTGCGAAATCGACCACCAAGGACACCGTTGTGTATTTTTACGCTGCAACACCGAGCACCACTCGTTGGCCCTGTACCCCATTGCGCTTCGAGCTGTCCTCGGGATGAGTGAGAGAACCACCGTCATGCGTTTTGGCGTTCAAGTCGGCAGCTATCGTCAACTGCAAAACGCCCTGAAGTACTTGCAAGAAAGAGGCTGTACTTATATTGATGTACCACCCGAGTTGACACCCGGCATTGAGTACTCGGCCCATGTGCTCGATCCATCAGGACATGCCGTTCAGATCTATTTCAGCATGGAGCAAGTGGGCTGGGATGGTGTGGCCCGAACTCGTGGTTTACAAGAAAGCTACCCGAGCCAGCGGTGGCAAGATTGGCCCAAAACCATCGAGTCAAAAAGCGATACCTACATGGGGGAGATTTTCCTGGGCCCATGGGGATGAGAGCGCCCCTCACCTCAAAGACATTCGAGTTTAAAGGGCTGGCCTGAGACGCAAGCCTTCAAAGAAACAGACCCGATCAGTCTGCTTTTAGAACGTGTATTTTGCCCTTTTTGATTT
>CAISQQ010000212.1 GCA_903887655.1 uncultured Burkholderiales bacterium | reverse complement strand
GTGATGGTAGCCAGCCAAACATACTCCAATGTGCTGGTTACTATCAAATCGGTGATTTCAGTGGGATCGAAAATTCCTGCAGGTATTTTTGACAGCAATGCGCAATTGTTACCTGACTTGTCCGTTAAGTATCAGAAGTTGTGTGGCAATTCAGTCGGTATTCAAACGGGCATCACGGCCAATTTGATGGGCCACAAGGACGGCAAAAAGGATTTGATTTTTACGCTTTGGTGCTCTGTGCCTGCTGGCACGAGCACCACCAGTCCAACCATCAATGGCCTTATCGCCATCACCCAAAATGCTGACGGTACATTTGTGGATTCAACAAAGGCTCTCTTTGGCGTAGATTTGCTCGACGTCGCTGGTGGATTGGCTTCGGGTGCGGTGGCTTATGATTTCAACAATGACGGGTATGACGATATTTTTATTTCTGTGACAGGCGAAGATGGCCGCACCTTGCCGCAAGGTTTTACCGGCAATAACCGGCAAAACTTCGTGATCACCTCCAGTTCCAATGGGACATACAGCTTCAAAACTATCGGTATCCCTTCTTACAACTACATGGTTAAAACCGTCAACAACGCTTTGGGTGGCAAAGATGTCATGACGGCCACCATCGGTTATGGGGGAGCTGATCAAGCATTTCGGTGGGTCAATGGACAGTGGCAAGCCATTTCAGACTACGCCAAGGCGCCGACTTTTTCGAGTTCATTTTTTAATTCATCGTCATTCAATGGCCCAGTCGATAGCGCTTTGCTGCCCAATGCGGGACAAGCTTCAATGTCACTGTATCAACAGCAAAAGGATGGGAGTTGGTCAAGCCTAGACAGTCAATTGTTGGGGAAAGTCACCACGGCGAATTTCATCTCTTGGAACAAGGATCCGGGGACGATGCCGATTTTGACGTTTAACGCAGTGGATTATGGGTTCATTTCTTTTTACGACAATTGTTTGATGAGAAAACCCAATCCCAGCGTTAGCAGCAACAGTCCATCCAACAGTTATTACACGCTCTTTGCAGTTCCTGCGCAGAAAATTGTGGGGGGCTACACACCTGGTCGACTTTTACACGAAAGTGATCCCTTGGACTTTTCTTGGAATCTGATCATGATGGGCTATTCTGCCAATCTTGGTAAAGTCACTCCTGTGAATTTGAACATCAACCATCTGATCACCAATGAAAACTTTTTTTCATTGAAGTGTGGCGACCTCAATGGCGACGGTTTTGATGACTTTTGGGTGAACAATTGGGGTGGCGGTCAAAAGCCCGCCTTCTATTTGAGTGACCCCAAGGGCAATTTCAATGTGGTGGATCAAACTCGCCTGCCGATTTACCCCAGTTCATTCAATGGTGGGCTTGCCATCTATGAAGATGTGGATGGCGACGGCATCAAAGATCTCATCTATTTCCCCTCAACAGGGCTCAATACCAAGACGGCCTCGATTCAATTCCCGCTCTTTAAAGGCCTTCGCCAGATATTGCCCGTTGACCTGATTCCCTGACTGTTGAATTTCACCAGCAAGGGGTACATGTGCGTCGGGTTGAAGCCGGCTTGAGAGGACAAAAAACCGAAAAGTTGGCCGCCTCACATGAGCAAATGCTCGCCAGCGTTGTCGCCACCCAAGATCACATAGTTCACGCGACGTATATCCATGAGGCGCACGCCGCCGGCATAGGATATCGATGACTGCACGTCTTCTTGCATTTCTTTGAGGGTGTCGGCCAGGCTGCCTTTCATGGGTTCCAATATGCGTTTGCCTTCGACGTGTTTGTACTCGCCTTTGTTGAAGTCACTCGCCGAGCCGTAGTACTCCTTGAAGCGCTTGCCATCGAGCTCGACCGTCATCCCTGGACTCTCTTCGTGACCGGCCAACATGGAGCCCACCATGACCATGGTGGCGCCAAATCGGATACTTTTGGCGATATCGCCATGCTCGCGAATGCCGCCATCGGCAATGATGGGTTTGGTGGCCACGCGTGCACACCATTTCAAGGCAGAGAGCTGCCAGCCGCCAGTGCCAAAACCGGTTTTGAGCTTGGTGATGCACACCTTACCCGGGCCGATGCCGACCTTGGTCGCGTCTGCACCCCAATTTTCCAAATCAATCACCGCCTCAGGGGTGCCGACATTGCCCGCAATGATGAAGGTCTTGGGCAAGGCGTGCTTTAAATGGGTGATCATTTTGTGCACACTGTCAGCGTGACCGTGGGCGATATCGATGGTCACATACTCAGGGCTCAGACCCTCGGCCACAAAGCGAGCCACGGTGTCGTAATCGGGCGCTTTGACACCCAAGGAAATCGAAGCAAAAAGGCCTTGGGCGTGCATGTGTTTGACAAAGGCGACGTTGTCCAGGTCAAAGCGGTGCATGACGTAAAAATAGTCATGGCGGGCAAGCCACTCGCAGATGGTCTCATTGACCACCGTCCTCATATTGGCCGGCACCACGGGCAGTTTGAACGTCTTGGGCCCCAGGGTGACGGTGGTGTCGCACTCGGAGCGACTCTCCACACGGCATTTGCGTGGTAATAAAAGAATGTTGTCGTAGTCAAAAATTTCCATAACCCACCACCTCAAAAAATTCGCCAATGGATCGACCCATGGATCGATATCACCAAGTCCACAGTCGCGGTTTTGACGAAAAAAAACCGTGCGCAAGAAATCTTGGGCCCGGTGATTTATTCTACCCGTGTTTGAGCGAGTTGGGTGCGGGTCAGATCAGGGCGGCTTTGACCCGCTTGGGGGAACACCTTCTAGCCCACGGACCTGCCCCAAGGCTCTAGAATTGGGCCATGCAAGACAATCCCTCTCCTTCGTCCGTTGCCTCGGCAGCCCCCAGTTCTGTCGCTAACTCAGTGGCGCGTGCCCCTGCTGCATCGATGCCCACGGGGCTTGACAGTCCCTTGATGGCGGGGCTCAATGCGGAGCAACTGAGCGCGGTCACCTTGCCCGC
>CAISQQ010000211.1 GCA_903887655.1 uncultured Burkholderiales bacterium | reverse complement strand
CTTACAACAAACCAGATGATTACTTAGACAGCTTTGTCCACTTCGTGCGTGAACAAATTAACCAAAGCGCCGCATTGGCAGTGGTGGTAAATCGCCCCAAAGACCTAACGCGTGAGCAACTCAAAGAAGTCCGCATGTTGCTAGATGGTCAAGGCTACAGTGAAGCTAACCTCAAAGCCGCTTGGCGCAGTAAAAGCAACCAAGACATCGCTGCCAGCATCATGGGTTACATCCGTCAAGCGGCCCTAGGTGAAGCCCTTCTCCCATTTGAAACGCGTGTAGCCAATGCGATGCAAAACATCTACGCCAAACAAGCTTGGACACCTATTCAGCGTAAGTGGCTAGATCGCATTGCCAAACAACTTACCCACGAATTGGTGCTCGATAGCACCTTCATTGCAAGCGCATTTGCGCAAGATGGTGGGGCAAAGCGTCTCAACAAAATATTAGACGGACAATTGACTGAAGTCATGTCTGACCTCTCTGGCTCACTTTGGCCTAAAGCGGCTTGAGCTTATTCACTCAATCAAAAATTATGGCTACCAACGACATCGTCCAGAAACTCTGGAACCTTTGCGACGTCTTGCGCGACGACGGCATCAACTACAGCGACTACGTCACTGAATTGGTCTTGCTGCTCTTCATCAAAATGGAGCACGAAAACACCGAGAGCGGTGTGCTCCAAGCACACAAGCTACCAGACTACGCCCGTTGGCCTGAGCTCACTAGCCGTAGTGGTTTGAATTTGCTTAATCACTATCGTGAAACTCTGCTCAAACTCAGCCAAAGCGATGACCGTTTGATTGCTGCTATCTATGCGGATGCACAAACCAGCCTCAAAGAGCCACGCCACCTTGAGCAACTCATCAAAAGCTTAGACGGCATCGACTGGTTCAGCGCCAAGCAAGATGGCTTGGGCGACTTGTATGAAGGCTTGCTCGAGAAAAACGCCAACGAAACCAAAAGCGGTGCGGGCCAATACTTCACGCCACGCCCACTCATTGACACCATTGTTGAACTGCTCAAGCCTCAACCTGGTGAAACCATTCAAGACCCAGCGGCAGGCACCGCTTGCTTTTTGATAGCCGCTGACCGTTACATCAAACACCACACCGACGACCTGTACACCCTCAAAGAGAAAAACCGCAAGTTTCAGCGCAACCAAGCTTTTATTGGCATGGAGCTGGTGAGTGGCACACGTCGCTTGGCACTGATGAACTGCTTGCTGCACGGCATGGAAGGGGATGACGAAGGCGTAGTCCATATTGGCAACACGCTGGGCAGCGCCGGCAGTAGTTTGCCCAAAAGCACTGTCATGCTCAGCAACCCACCCTTTGGCACGGCCAAGGGAGGCGGTGGCCCCACGCGTGACGACCTGACCTTTGCCACCAGCAATAAGCAGTTGGCCTTTGTGCAGCACATCGTGCGCCACCTACAAGACGGTGGCCGTGCTGCTGTGGTACTGCCAGACAACGTGCTGTTTGAGGTGGGCGTGGGTGCCGACATCCGCCGCG
>CAISQQ010000210.1 GCA_903887655.1 uncultured Burkholderiales bacterium | reverse complement strand
TGCTGGTGAACCCATCGCTTTTATGACAAAGTCTTTTCAATGCACACAATGTGGCCAATGCTGCCATGACCTCAATATTCCATTGACGGCCAAAGAAACCATCGATTGGATTTCAGGGGGCAGCCCGGTGAAAGTGCTGGTCGAAGCCATTCCATGGAGCGAAGAAACAGTCCAAGACAACGAGCTCTTGAAGCGAAAAAAACAAGTCACATTCGCCGCTTTCAGTGGCTCGCTCACCATTCGGGTGCAAGTGACTTTCTTGGGCCATTTCTTGGGTGCTTGCCCCAATTTGGATGCTCAACGCCATTGTCGGATTTATGAAGATCGTCCCTTAACCTGTCGGATTTACCCCTTCGAGATGAGTCCGCATATTGCACTCGAGCCCAACAATAAATTGTGTCCTGATGAGGCGTGGAGCCTGCCCAAGAAGACAACCGCGTCAATTCAGCAAATCCCACTTCAAGTTTCAATCATTGACCCAGAAACCGACCACCATATACAAACCCTATTCACACAAAATACAACCGATGTGGCGGTCAAAGAGCTGCTTTGTCGATCGCTTGGGATCAGATCAGCTTCATTGTCCAATGACGGGTATCTTTTCCACCACGTCAATCAAGATGAACTTCGCTCAGAGTTACAGTCCTTGCTGAGCCATACATTGAAAACGACTCAAAATAACGGTATTCAAGACTGGCTTATTGTGTCCCAGAGCGACTCCACGCGCAGTGACTTGACGCAAATTGGTGGGCGCACTGCATCACTCGGCAATTTGACCAGTCAAGAAGAATACCTGCACTTTCAATGAAACCTCAAGGAGGCTCGTCAACGCTCCCACTGCTGCCTCAAGGACGATCGCGCACACCTGTGTCATACAAAACTTCACCGTCCTCTTTTGTAAAAGGCTCGATGGTTGCGACAGGCAAAAGGGACAACACTTTCTCGGATGGGCGGCACAACTTAACGCCAAGCTCAGTGATCACGATGGGGCGATTCATCAAAATCGGATAAGCCAGCATGAAATCGATCAACTCTTCATCACTCCAAGTCTGCAAATCCAGTTTTAATTCGTGGTAAGGAGTCCCCTTCTCACGAAGCAATTCCCGAGCGGGGATCTTCATGGCGGAAATCAATGACATGAGCGTCTCTTTAGATGGCGGTGTTTTGAGGTACTCAATAACAGTCGGCTTTAAGCCTGCATGAATCAAGAGAGCCAAGGTGTTTCTTGATGTTCCACATGCTGGGTTATGGTAAATGGTGACATCTTGCATGGGGTGCCTTTAACGTATTCAGGAAGGTCTGACTGATCCAAGCCTGCCGTTTCATGTTCGGCAAAGCCGGAGTTACTTGATTCTAATGCGACGGTCATCCAAGCGGTTCAATCAGACAGCGGTGGGGTCAAGTCAACCACAAAAAAACGCAAGCACTTGCGTTGACACTCTGCATTGATAGATGCTCTTTATTTCAAAGCTACACCAAAGTTTTTGTCTGAATCTTTGCTGCCGAGAAATATGGTAATGTGAAGCCATGACCCAGACTCTCACCCAACTCACCAAAGAAATCAAGTCTTGCCGCATCTGCGCCAAGCATCTCCCTCTCGGACCCAGACCCGTGATCCAGGTCAGTGTTCAAGCCAAAATTCTCATCGTCGGTCAAGCCCCAGGAAGCAAAGTTCATGAAACCGGCGTTCTTTTCGACGACCCCAGTGGTGAGCGACTCAGGCAGTGGATGGGAATTGATGCATCGGTTTTCTATAATCCCAAGAAAATTGCGATTGTGCCCATGGGATTTTGCTATCCTGGAGCAGGACGCTCAGGAGACCTGCCACCAAGACCTGAATGCGCAGACACCTGGCGAGAACAACTGCTGGCTTTGATGCCAAACATTCAATTCACACTGGTGATTGGACAGTACGCTCAAAAATGGCACCTTGGCGCTTTGCAAAAAGTCAGTCTGACAGAAACTGTCCGAGCCTGGAGAGAATATGCACCCCGCCTCATGGCTCTTCCACACCCAAGTCCCAGAAATAATATTTGGCTTAAAAAAAACGAATGGTTTGAGACCGATGTTCTGCCCTATTTAAGAGCACACATATCCCAACTACTGATCGATCCTTGCCCCAACCAACCCAACCCCACATCATCAAATTGAATCATGCCTTTTGCCATTAAAAAAATTACAAGTCCTATTCGGAACACAACGATTTTGGTCAACGCCAAAAAGGAACTGGATCTTTATCACACGGTACTGCAGTTGTCATGGCTAAAGTTCAATCTACTGTTTGTGTTGGTGTTTTTTTGTATCAATTTAATCTTTGGGTTTCTCTACTGGTCAACTCCTGATTCCATTGGTGGCATGAGCAACACCTCTTACTTGAATTATTTTTTCTTCAGCGTCCATACGTTGGCAACCATCGGATACGGCAACATGTTTCCACAAACATTGCTGAGTAATGTGCTTGTGACTATTGAATCGATGGTGGGTTTATTAAGCCTCGGACTTTTTGCGGCCGTTTCATTTTCCCGACTCTCACTGCCCCGAGCACTGATTGCATTCAGTGACAAGGCCGTCATCACTCAACACAACGGCAAACCCACTTTGATGATTCGACTGGCGAACAATCGAGGCAACTCCGTCATCGATGCGCAAATTAGCTTGAGTTTATTCAAGCAAGAAACCACATCCGAAGGCTCATCCATGATGAGAATTTATGATTTAAAACTGCACAGGAACACCTCACCCCTGTTGCTGCTGACTTGGCTGGTCATGCACACCATTGATGAGGAAAGCCCCCTTCATGGCTTGAACGAGGACGACCTGCAACAGGCTGATATCACCCTCCTCGCCACAGTCACTGGACTTGATGAAACGCTCTCGCAGACGATTCACGCCAAAACGACTTACCAAAGAGGCAACATCTATTGGAATACGCGCTTCAAAGATTTGTTCAAAAATGAGGCGCAGTCCAAATCTCAATTCATCGATTTGAGTGAACTCCATTCAATTGAGGAAATTGAAACCATTTAATTAAACTGGGGGCAGGCAACATGACCCCAAGCGGTCACTATTGAAACTCACAGTCTGTCTTTATGGCGCTCAAATTGAGCGCTCATGAGCAGGGCCATTCAGCCTCATGCATGGCGCGTCAAACTTCGCACGCCAATGATCATTTGACCAATTTATCCTGTGTTTGGGTGTCAAAGTCACTGGCCTCGTGGCGCTCGTGCAGTTGCTCGGAAAGCTCACCCCTGACTTGATTGACCATGCGTCCTCGCTTAACAGCAGGCCTAGCATAGAGTGCATCGGCCCAGCGATTGACATTTTTATACTCGTGCACACTCAAGAATTCTGCGGCGCTATAAAGCCAACCTTTGACCAATCCACCGTACCATGGAAAAACGGCCATGTCAGCGATGGTGTATTCATTGCCAGCGAGATATTCGTTCTTGGCCAAGTGTTGGTCAAGTACATCGAGTTGGCGCTTGACTTCCATTGAGAATCGATCGATTGCATATTCAATTTTGACCGGCGCATACGCATAAAAATGCCCAAATCCGCCACCCAAGTAAGGCGCACTCGACATCTGCCAAAACAACCAATTGAGGGTCTCGGTTCGTGCATG
>CAISQQ010000209.1 GCA_903887655.1 uncultured Burkholderiales bacterium | reverse complement strand
GCTGCTCGATCACTTTGGAGAAGACATGCAAATAATAAAAGTAATAAAAGTAATAAAAGTAATGAAAGTAACGAAAGTAAAAATTGTAAAGCTGAGTATTAACTGTAATCCAACCCTTGATTTCAGTAACACCTTGTTGACAAGGAACACCGCTCAGTTAAGATCAAGTCTCTCCCGGTAACGCACCGTCCAAAACCCACTCTCGAGTGGGTTTTTTTTGTCTCAAAATCATTCAAAGCGCTTGCGAGTGAGCGCTCCTTGGGTCATGGCACCCTTTTCTTTAGGCATGCACATCAGAGGTGTTGCTTTGCTCTGCAAGAAGACGCTCAATAATCATTCGAGAGTGAACACCCCCCGCATCGATATTGAGCTTGAGCAAGCGACGACTCGGGTAGTTGAGCAAATTGGCTTGCTGCTGCTCGAGCATTTGCATGTCTTCCCCGAAAATCTTGCCTTGACCCTCCCGAATGCTGTAAGTCAGTGCCGGGTCGTTGGGCTTGAATTTGCGCGCCATCCCCCAGAAATACCAATGCGAGGTTTCGCTCTCAGGGGTGATGAAGTCCACCACCACACAATACACCTTGTCCTCATCGGCCGCGTCAAATCCACCCTTGCCTGCCAAAGCAACACCCACATCGATCATCACATGGCTCGGTGGTGTGAAGCGACAAATTTGCCACCGATCAACACTGGCCTCATCATTCAAACCGTTGGCCCTCATGGCCATGCGCCAAAACGGCGGCGCTTTGATGTTCTCCATGAAGCGAGACGTGATCACCCGATTGCCTTCAGTGACGGTCTTGCAAGGGGTCTCGTCAATCTCGGGCTGCCCAATGCTCGTGGAGTGAACATAGGTTTCGTGGGACAAGTCCATCAAATTGTCGATCATGAGCTCGTAGCCCGCTTTCACATGGTACATACCACCACCGTAGGCCCACTGCGGATTGTCAAAAAACTCAAAGGTGGGCATCAAGGCGGGGTCTGCCTTATCGTGGTCACCTGGCCAAACCCAGATAAAGCCATAACGCTCAATGACGGGAAATGTTCGAATGGGCGGGAAAGATGACACCCGCTGGCCTGGCATCGCAACGGTCTTGCCCTCACACCCCATCTCCAAACCATGGTAGCCACACACGAGGTTGCCGTCTTTGACAAAGCCCAGCGATAACGGTGTTCCGCGGTGGGGACAGAAGTCTTCGAGCACAACCGGCTGCCCCTCAGCGCCTCGGTAGAGCACCATCTTTTCACCGCAAATTTGACGCCCCAAAGGCTTGCCGTAAATCTCATCGGGCCGACAGGCAACGTACCAGGAATTTTTGATGAACATGAAAAAATCCTTAACGACAAACTATAAAAAACACTACGAAGTTCAATAACGAACCCAACTGATGAAACAATTATAGAGGTGTCGAAAAAAACCGGGACGCCCAAAGGATAAGCTTGGGGCCCCAAGAGCCAGAAATGGATGACATGCCCATGCCCCATGCCAAACCCACCAACTGGTGCGTGTCGCGTTTGCACAGGTCTGGCAAGCAAGGGGACAGAGGGATCACGAAGAGCTTGAAAGAGTTTCCAGACGCTGGCCCATTCGGGCTTAAAATTCATGGATGACTGACATTCTCCAGATTTCCAATCTTTCTAAAAAGTTCCCCTCCGGATTCGAAGCACTCAAAAGCGTCCACCTCAACATTGCCAAGGGGGAAATATTTGCCTTGCTCGGACCCAATGGTGCGGGTAAAACCACCCTCATCAGCATCATCTGCGGCATCGTGACACCCAGCTCGGGCCAGGTCTTGGTCGATGGCCACAACATCATCGATCAATACCGACAAGCCCGCGCCCTGATTGGGCTCGTTCCTCAGGAGATTTACACCGATTCCTTCGAAACGGTTTGGAACACCGTGGCCTTTAGCCGCGGCCTCTACGGCAAAGCCCCCAACCCGGAGTTGATTGAGCAGCTGCTCAGAAGTCTGTCCCTTTGGGAGAAGAAAAACAGCAAAATCATCACTCTCTCAGGCGGGATGAAGCGCAGACTCATGATCGCCAAGGCTTTGTCCCACGAGCCCAGCATTCTCTTTTTGGACGAACCCACCGCGGGTGTGGATGTGAGCTTGAGAAAAGACATGTGGGGTCTGGTGCGGGATTTGAAAAACGCAGGCACCACCATCATCCTCACCACCCATTACATCGAAGAAGCCGAGGAAATGGCCGACAGAATTGGCATCATCCGCCAAGGAGAGCTGATGCTGGTGGAGGAAAAAACGAGTCTGATGAAAAAGCTCGGTAAAAAGGAACTCACCTTGCAGTTGCAAACTGCCCTGCACGCCATCCCGGCCAGTTTAGACCTCCCGGGCTTGTCCTTGAGCCCGGATCACTTGGAGCTCACTTACGCCTTTGATGCCAATACGCAGCAACTGGGCATTGCGGGCTTGTTGCAAAGGCTCTCGGATTTGGGGATTGCTTTCAAAGACCTGCACACCACGCAAAGCTCTCTGGAAGACATCTTTGTGGGTTTGATCAACTCGGAGAGTACTCACCATGAAGTTTAATCTCCACGGCATTCGGGCGATCTATGGCTTTGAGCTGGCCAGGACTCGGCGCACCCTCATGCAAAGCATCATTGCACCGGTCATCTCCACCTCGCTTTATTTCATCGTCTTTGGCTCGGCCATCGGGTCTCGCATCACGCAAATGGAGGGCATCAGCTATGGCGCCTTCATTGTGCCGGGCCTCATCATGCTCTCACTCTTGACGCAAAGCATCTCCAATGCGTCCTTTGGCATTTATTTCCCCAAATTCAGTGGCACCATTTATGAACTCTTGTCGGCCCCGCTCTCACCCCTGGAGATCGTGGTGAGTTATGTGGGAGCGGCAGCGACGAAATCAATCGTACTCGGTCTCATCATTTTGTTCACCGCCGCGTTTTTTGTGCCGCTGAGAATTGATCACCCCTGGTGGATGATGACGTATCTCGTTCTCACCTCCATCACCTTCAGTTTGATTGGTTTTATTATTGGGATTTGGGCCGATGGATTTGAGAAACTTCAAGTCGTGCCCTTGCTCATCATCACGCCGCTCACCTTTTTGGGTGGGAGCTTTTATTCGATCTCGGTCTTGCCTGGCATTTGGCAGCAAGTGGCTTTGCTAAACCCGGTGGTCTACCTCATCAGCGGCTTTCGTTGGAGTTTTTACAGCATTCAGGATGTGAACCTCGAGGTGAGCCTGGGGATGACGTTGGCCTTTTTGGCCATTTCGATTGCGGTGGTGATGCGAATCTTTCAAACGGGCTATCGCCTGAAAAAGTAAACATGAGCACTTGAAGTCAACCATGTTGGGCAAGATCAAGCGTCAAAAACGGCTCAATCAACCTCTACCTGTGGCCACAATCCCTTTGGTGTGTCCCTTGTGCGAACGGGTGATTCCCAACGCACTCGCCCAGGCCCACCACTGGATCCCCAAATCCAAGGGGGGGAGCGAAACGGCTTATTTGCATGCCATTTGCCACCGACAAGTTCACGCACTCTTTACAGAGAGTGAATTGGCCAAAGACTTTGGCAGCGCTGAGCGTCTTCTCGCTGACGCGAGATTTGCGAAATTCGTCTCTTGGATCAAGAGTAAACCCATCGATTTCAAGCAAAGCACCCGAAAAAGCAATCGGCTCAAAGCCTTGTAAGGTCAACCTGGCGCCCACTGTAAACGCCTTGCAACTTGAGGCGGGTCAAACGCAAATCCCTCTTTGCAGTTCTTGAGTGTCAAGATTGGGTTTGGATCGCTCAAGGCACACGGCTGGGTTCATAAAGGCGAGAGCTAAGAGATTGGATTTGGATGGGCGAAGGGCCGCGAGTCGCCCTCAATGCTTTTTGTGTTTTTTATTGAAATCCAACAACTCCAAGTAGCTGATTTCAATGGGGAATAATTTTTCTTCAAAGGGCGTTGAAGTCTTCGCCACTGGCTGGCGAATTACCTTTTTCTTTTTTGGCACTTGGCTCAATGCATGACCGGAAATGTGCTCAATTGGGTTCACGATGAGGGATTGACCGACACCCATTGCTCCGATGGTTGAAGTTCTTGAGACTTTGATCATTTGTGATTCTCCTTAAAAAAACCATGAATGTATTTTTAAGCCATATGGCAAGTTGGACATGATCAATATCAATGGATGAAGAATTCTCAGACGCACTGGGACCTCTGCATGGCCAACTTTAGCGATAAATCAAATCGTGGCAACAATTGAATTTTTCACGAAGGCACCAGCAAATCGCAGCGGTCGAGGATCAATGTCTTGAAAATACCACCCAAAAATTAGAAACATTGTTTTGAATCATGAAAACAGGCATTGAATCCTGAATTGAGGTTTTGTTAGACATGACACAGACGGATTGTCTTTTGTTGATCTGAAAATTCACCATCCTCCATCAGATGATGCAAATCAACGTACCTCCATGTCTT
>CAISQQ010000208.1 GCA_903887655.1 uncultured Burkholderiales bacterium | reverse complement strand
TCCTCAAAGCCCAGCGGCAAAACAGCCGCGATTGAGGTGCTGGGGACGAGCGAGCCACTGAGCGTTGAAAGCTTGGGGGTTGGCACGGCGAGCACGACAGACCCGAGCGCTTTTACCTCTCCTTCCTCCTTACCCCTTCACCTCCTTTGCCCTCCCCCCCTCGCATGCGCATTGTTTTTGCTGGCACCCCGGAATTTGCCGCCCACGCTCTTGAAGCCCTGATTGATGCGGGGCATGAGGTGGTGGCCGTGCTCACCCAACCGGACCGACCGGCCGGTCGCGGCCTCAAACTGCAAGCCTCCCGCGTCAAAACCCTGGCCCTCGCGCAGGGCCTGCCCGTCTTGCAGCCCAAGAGCTTGCGACTCGATGGGCTGCATGCCACAGACGCCCTGGCGGCCCAAACGGCGCTGGCCCAAGTGCAAGCGGACGTGATGGTGGTGGTGGCGTATGGCCTCATTTTGCCCACCTGGGTGTTGACACGATTTCCTTGGGGTTGCCTCAATATCCACGCCTCCTTGCTCCCACGCTGGCGCGGTGCGGCCCCGATCCAGCGCGCCATTGAAGCGGGTGACGCGCAAACGGGCGTGTGCATCATGCAAATGGATGAAGGCCTCGACACTGGGGCCGTGTTGCTCAAAGGCACCTTGGCCATTGAGCCACACGAGACCAGTTTTTCGCTGCAAAACCGCCTGGCGGCTTTGGGCGCCGAGCTCATTGTTCAAACCCTCCACACCTTGCCGCATTTGAAAGCGCTGCCTCAAGACAGCGAGGGCGCCTGCTATGCCCACAAAATCAGCAAGGACGAGTCTCCCCTCGATTGGTCGCGTGACGCCCAGACCCTCATGCGCCAAATTTTGGCCTTCAACCCCGCTCCGGGTTGCACCACCACGCTCTTGGGTCAAACCATCAAGGTCTGGGAGGCGTCGTCTTGGCCGGATCCCGTCTCGAATGAGGATGAACCCCAAGCCCGTGCGGCTCGCCCTTTGGCCGGTGAGATCGTGGCATTGAGCGAGGACGGCATCGATGTGCAATGCGCCAGTGGCGTGCTGCGCATTGTGACGCTCCAGCGCCCGGGTCACCAACGCATGGGGGTGAAATCTTTTTTACAAGGCCACCCCTTGCAAGTGGGTCTGCGCTTGGGGGATGGGGGAGGCTTCGGGGGTGAGCCAGTCCTCACCTCCAAGCCCGATGCCTTGAAGACTGTGCGCTGACGCGCCCACCCATTGCTTCGATGTTTTTCCTGCGACACAACCACTCACACCCCGCCTTTTTGGAGGGAGTCAAGAGCATTGCCAGTGTCTGCCCCGGTATTTTTGCCTGGGGGCTCATGACCGGTGTCGCCATGGTCAACGCAGGGCTGAGCGTGCCCGACGCTTTGGCCATGACACTGCTGGTGTTTGCCGGCAGCTCGCAACTGGCGGTGCTGCCGCTTTTGGCGGTTCACGCCCCCTTGATCGTGGTGCTGGCCACCGCGTTTTGTGTGAACTTGCGCTTTGTCGTCTTCAGCGCCCATTTGCAACCCTACCTGGCCCACTACCCCAGGGCCTACCGCTTGTGCGCGAGTTACTTCACCGGGGACATCTCCTACGTTCAGTTCATGCAGCGCTTTGCCACGCCAGCACTCACACCTGAGGGGCAAGACGAGGAGCAAGCTTTCTTGGCGGGCAACGTTTTTTTAAATTGGGCCACTTGGATGACCGGCAGCATCCTGGGCGTCTTGCTCACCCAGTACATCCCCGTCGAATGGGGGGTGGGTTTTGCAGGCATTTTGGCGCTGGTGGGTTTGACTTGCAAAATGATCAACACCCCCCAACGTGGCTTGGTGGCGGTGCTGGCGAGCATCG
>CAISQQ010000207.1 GCA_903887655.1 uncultured Burkholderiales bacterium | reverse complement strand
TGCATGGCCATGTCTTTAAAGGCCAGTGTGGGTCCGTTGGAGAGCGCCTGCACCAACACCCCCTCACCACAAGCGCGCAAGGGCGTGATCTCAGGCGAGCCAAACACCGCCTGGGTGTAGGTCTTGTCGCAAATGGCCTTGAGATCTGTCTTGGGAATGTCGTCAATGTAGAGGCTCAAAATCTCAAACGCCAACGCCGCATAGCCGCGCGTGGTGTAGGTGGCTTGGAGAGACTCAAGAGCCTGGGTGTCAAGCTTGGGGTAGGACTCGGGCAGGTACAGACCTCCATCGGGGGCCAAGCCTTCGAGCAAAATGTCGCAAAAACCTGGCCGCTCAGCGCCGCCTCTGGTCGAGAGGTATCTCATCAGCTCAACTCTTCCTTTCGGATCAGCACAATGGGGGCCAGGATCGAGGGCAAGGGCTGAATCTTGGCCAAAGCCTCGTTCATCAAGGACTCCTGGCAATGGTGGGTGAGAATGATCAAATCGGTTTGGCTCTCGCCTTCGCTGGCCGCGCGCTGCAGCACCGCATCAATGCTGATTTGGGACTCGGCCAACAAACCCGTCACTTGGGCGAGCACGCCGGTTTGATCAGCAACTCGCAAGCGCAAATAGTAGCTCGTGACCACTTGGGACATGGGCAAGACTTGAAGGGCGCTGATCTCTTCGGGGTGAAAGCCCAAATACGGCACGCGCTCAGACGCGGTCAAACTCTCCAACCTGGCGATGTCCACCAAGTCGGCAATGACAGCACTCGCGGTGGGTTCGGAGCCCGCACCTTTGCCGTAAAACAAGGTGGTGCCCACGGCGTCGGCGTGCACCATCACCGCGTTCATGGCGCCCTCGACGTTGGCAATCAAGGATTTGCTGGGCACCAAGCACGGGTGCACTCTGAGCTCAATGCCGTTGTCTACGCGCTTGGTCAAACCCAAGAGCTTGATGCGGTAGCCCAGTTGCTCGGCATAGCGAATGTCTTGGGCTTGGAGTTGGGTGATGCCTTGCACGAAGGCTTGCTGGTACTGCAGTGCCACCCCAAAGGACAAGGAGGCGATGATGGTGGCTTTGTGGGCGGCATCGTTGCCCTCGATATCGAAGGTGGGATCGGCCTCGGCGTAGCCCAGGGCCTGCGCTTGCTTTAAAACATGCTCAAAGGACAGTCCCTTGTCACGCATTTCGGACAAGATGAAATTGGTGGTGCCGTTGATGATGCCCGCCACCCATTGGATTTTGTTGGCACTCAGGCCCTCCCTCAAGGACTTGATGATGGGGATACCGCCCGCCACCGCGGCCTCGAAACACACCATCACGCCGCG
Organism: uncultured Burkholderiales bacterium; assembly: GCA_903887655.1. Classification (GTDB taxonomy): domain Bacteria; phylum Pseudomonadota; class Gammaproteobacteria; order Burkholderiales; family Burkholderiaceae_C; genus Limnohabitans. The sequence continues at coordinate 9,182 of CAISQQ010000207.1, read as the reverse complement.
CTTGGCGGCCAGGGCAAAAATCTCATTGCCATGCACGGCAATGAGGGCCTTGTTGGCGGTGACCACGTGTTTGCCCGCCTCAATGGCTTTGATCATCAACTCTTTGGCGATGCCCATGCCACCAATCAATTCAACCACCACGTCGATCTCCGGGTCCTGCACGACATCCAGTCCCGAGGCCACCACCTTGGCGTGCTGACCCACAATGGCGAGGGCTCGGGCCACGTCAACATCGGCCACCGTGGTGATCTCAATGGGGCGCCCCGCGCGGCGAATAATTTCAGCTTGGTTTCTCAAGAGAACCTCAAAGGTGCCCCGTCCAACGGTCCCTATGCCCAGCAATCCTACTTTGATCGGTTTCATGTTGAATGTTTTTTTCGGTAAAGTTCTAAAAATTTGGCGATTCTTCTCACGGCTTCTCTCAAGTCGTCTTCGTGGGGCAAAAAGACAATCCGAAAGTGATCGGTTTGCGGCCAATTGAAGCCCGAGCCCTGCACCAACAAGACCTTGGTCTCTTGGAGCATTTCTTGGATGAATGCCTGATCATCTGCAATGGGGTAGATGTTGGGATCCAACTTCGGAAACATGTAAAGCGCCGCACTGGGCTTGACGCAGCTCACCCCGGGAATGGCGGTGATGAGTTCATAAGCCAAGTCACGTTGCCTGCGAAGACGCCCACCGGGTTTGACCAAGTCTTGGATGGTTTGATATCCCCCAAGAGCGGTTTGAATCGCCCACTGCCCTGGCACATTGGCACACAGGCGCATCGACGAGAGCATGTTCAGGCCTTCGATGTACTCTCTTGCGCGCTTTTTGTCGCCCGAGACCACCATCCAGCCAGCGCGGTAGCCGCAGGAGCGGTAGCTCTTGGACAATGAATTGAAAGTGAGGGTCACCACGTCGGTGGAGAGCGAGCCCATGGCCACGTGCACTTGGTCGTCATAGAGCACTTTGTCGTAGACCTCATCGGCGAGCAGCACCAAGTCGTGCTCGCGGGCCAATTGGACAATCCCCTGCAAGAGCTCCACCGAGTACAGCGCGCCCGTGGGATTGTTGGGATTGATCACCACAATGCCCTTGGTTTGGGGGGTGATTTTGGCGCGAATGTCCTCCAAATTGGGCATCCAACCGTTGGCCTCATCGCACAAGTAGTGCACGGGTGTTCCGCCCGACAAAGAGACCGCTGCTGTCCACAAAGGGTAATCGGGGGCGGGCAAGAGCATCTCATCGCCCTCGTTCAAGAGCGCATTGGTGGCCATGACGATGAGCTCACTCGCACCATTGCCCAAGTAAATGTCATCGAGCAGCACGCCTTCAATGCCTTGCTGCTGGTTGTACTGCATGACGGCTTTTCGGGCCGCAAAAATGCCTTTGCTGTCGGAATACGCGGCCGAATTGGGCAAATTGCGAATCATGTCTTGCTGAATTTCTTCAGGCGCATCAAAACCAAACACCGCCAAGTTCCCGATGTTGAGCTTGATGATCTTGTGGCCGTCATCTTCCATTTGACGCGCCAAGTCCAACACCGGGCCACGGATGTCGTAGCACACGTTGTTCAACTTGCTGGATTTGAGAATTGCTTTCAAAGCCCCTCCTTTGAGGTCATGCGTGGCGAAATCCTATAATTTGAACACACAATTTCACTTTTTTAAGCATTATCCCCATGAAACTCCAACCCGATCAGATGGATACCCTGGCCGTGACCGGCTACGATTCGGGCTGGATTGCCGTGAATGGGGTGCGACACACGAGCAGCCTGCTCTTGAGCGCACAAGGTCTGTTGAGGCCGTGGGAGAAATCCCATTTTGACCAACTCGACGCCTCGGATTTGGAGCAACTGCTCGCCCTCAAAAGCCAAGGCATTGAGCTCATCGTGCTGGGCTCGGGCACAAAGCTGCGGTTTTTACCCCCCGCGTGGCTCAAAACCTTGCACGCGCAGCGCCTGGGGGTGGAGTGCATGGACACGCCAGCGGCGTGTCGAACGTACAACATTTTGGCAGGCGAAGGCCGCCAGGTCGCCGCTGCTTTGCTGCTGCAAGTCTGAGGGCCGCGCGAGGGCGTGCTTTACTCGAGAGCGCTCACCTCGGCCTGTTCATCTTGCACCAAGTTGTGAAGCAAATGCAGCAACACCTTGCGCGCTTGCAACACCTCTTGTGGGCTCAGGCCTTGCACACTGATGCGATTGGTCTCTTGGGCCAAGGGGACTAGTTTTTTTCTCAAGGCTTGCCCCATGTCGGTCAAAAACACGTGTTTGTTTTTTTTGTTGTGGGCCAAATGTCGGATCTCGATGTAGCCCAAACCCTGCATGGCTTTGAGGGCACTGTAGGTGGTGGGCTCCATCACGCCCGCGCGCAAACTCAACTCGCGCTGGGTGAGCCCATCTTTTTGCCACAAAATGCGTAAAAAAGTCCAATGCCCAAAGGCCACTTGCTCGCGCGCCAAGCGCACTTGCAAGGACCGCGTGTAGGCCCGAGCGGTGTCTCTCACCAAGTGGGCCAAGCGGTCCTGGGGCACATCCTCTTGCCAGTGCTTGAGCAAGTCAAAGCGCTCGCGGCTTGGGTGGGGTTTGGACATGCAGAGCTCGTGTGTTCAAAGCGTCTTGCGCTGACTCTCATGGCCCAGGCCTCGAGAGGGCGAGACTTGGTACTCAAAATCTGTGACCCGCGTTTGGGTCTTGGAGGCCTCGAGGATGGCCAAACTGGCCTCCAAAGTCGCACGCGCCCACTCCCCACTGTGAATCAAGGCTTGGCCGTGGACCATTGCCGCAAACAACTCATCGACCACTTCAACGCGCGGGACAGCTCGAGTGGGCAAGTCGATCGTGTAGCTGCCCTCGATCCCATCCACCACAATACCTTGGGGGGTGGGGCGCAAATCGGCCCAGTCGCAGCTCACCAACAGCGGGCCAAAATGCTCGTGGTGTGCAGCAGGCTTGATGCCCTCAAGGCCAGGCCAGCCATCGCCTCCATAGTTTTTTTGAGCTTTGAGCTGTGCCTCTTGCGCCGATCCATTGGGCGCACTTTGACGCGCTCGCTGCTGTTTTCTGGCGAGCGTTTGGGGCGCTCCTGTCAGATCGTGTCCGAGCTCACCCACACGCCCCATCCAGACGTTGCTGTCAAAAAGCCCATAGCCGCTGTAGGTGAGGGAGGCAAAAGCCCCACCCTCAAACTGCAGCAGTGCGCTGTAGGCGCCTTCGGTCGGGCGAGTTGGGTCCCAGCTCCCGCAGTGGGCTTGGACTTGGCGCACCAGTCCACCACACAAGAAGCGGCAGATGTCGACTTGGTGGGCGCCTTGGCTGAACACCACCCCACCGCCCTGGTCCGTTTGAAGCTCCTCGGGTCGTCTGGCGCGGTACAAAAAATCGGTGTATTGGATGGCGTGGAGCATGCGCACTGCACCAAATTGCCCGCTTTGAATCAACTCGGCCGTGTGCAAGATGGGGGTATCAAAACTGTGGCTGTGGCCCACCATCAACAGCCGCTGGGCTTGGCTGGCGGCGTCGACCATGGCGTTGCACTCGGCCAGGGTGATGGCCATGGGTTTTTCCACCCACACGTGTTTGCCCGCCTTCAACGCAAGGATCGCGTGCTGCGCATGGAACTGGTGAGGACTGGCGATGTAGACGACGTTGACGGCTGGGTTGGCGCAGAGCGCTTGAAAGTCGGGCGAGCAAGGCGTGCCAAAATCACGCTCGAACTGCTGACAAGCCGCTGTGCCAGGATCAACCCCGTCGACCAATTGAACGCGAGGGTCACGCAAAAAAGTGGGCAGCATGAGGCCAAAGGCTCGACCAAGCCCCACCACACCGATGCGCAAAGGGGGGCTTGGCGTCACAAGTCAAGCACCAAGGAGGGGCCTTTGGCGCGCGAGACACAGACCATGATTTGGCTGCTCTGCTCGTCATCCATCAGCACAAAGTCGCGGTGATCGACCTCGCCCGAGACGAGTGGGGTGCGACACGAGCCACAGGTGCCGCTTTCACATGAACTGGGCACGGGCACACCGGCCACGCGAAGGACGTCCAAGATGCTTTTGTCTTGAGGGACCGTCAAGCGTTGTCCCGACTTGGCCAGCACCACCTCAAAGGTCTCATTGTCCTCAGCAGCCACCAAGGGGGCACCAAAACTCTCGAAATGCACCTGTTCACTGGGCCAGTGACCGGTCATATCTTTGACGCCATCCATCAACACCTGTGGACCGCAGCAATAAATGTGAGCGGCTTTGGGGGTCTCAAAAACAGGCCAAAAATCAAATTGTTGCGCTGGGTCCCCTCGGTCATGGTGCAGGTGAACGTGCGCGGCAAAGGGCTCGCTCGTGAGCAAGTCCAAAAAAGGTGTGGTCTCGGGGCTGCGGGTGCAAAAATACAACTTAAAGCGCTGTTCACCCAATTTCAAGAGATGACGCATCATCGACAAAATCGGCGTGATGCCAATCCCGCCCGCCACAAAAATGTACTCCGGCGCGTGAGCGGCCAATTCAAAATAATTGTCCAAGGCTTTGACCTCCAAGGTGTGCCCCACCTCGAGTTGATCGACCATGCTCTTGGAGGCCCCATGGCCTGAGACCTCGCGCTTGATGGCCAAGCCATAGGTCATCACATCGTGCGGGTCACTGCACAGGGAGTAAGCGCGGGTTTGACCACTGGGGGTCACCACACTCAGGTGCGCCCCAGGGGTGAAGGGGGCCAGGGCTTGGCCCTCCAAAGCGCCCAATTGAAAAAAGGCAATGTCGGGGGTCAGCATGTTTTTTTGCAACACGCGCACAGAGTTAGGGTTTGCAGCCATTAATTGGATCAAAGGTGTAGAATAAACTTAGAGACCTAATCATTTTAACCGAATTTAACCCCTCCATTTCAGGCCAAGCCCATGATGACCGAAGAAGAGAACCAATTGATCTGCCGCGTCGAAGGCGACGCCCCCATGGGCCAACTCATGCGCCGTCACTGGCAAGCGGTGTGCTTGAGTGAAGAAGTCCCTGAGCGCGATGGCACGCCCGTGCGTGCCCGGGTCTTGGGAGAAGATTTGGTGGTCTTCAAAGACAGCCAAGGCCAAGTGGGGGTGATGGACGAATTTTGCCCTCATCGCGGCGTGTCCTTGGTCTACGCGCGCAATGAGCACGGTGGGCTGCGTTGCCTCTACCACGGCTGGAAGATGAATGTGAACGGCGAGGTTTTGGAGATGAGCTCGGAGCCCAGCCAAAGCAGCTTGCCCAGCAAAGTCCAGCACACCGCCTACCCAGCTCTCGAGTGGGGTGGCTTTGTCTGGTGCTTCATGGGGCCCAAAGACAGCTTCACCCCCTTTAGCCCACCGCCCTGGGCCCCCAACGAACACGTGCGGGTGTCCATTTGCAAGATGATCATTCCGTGCAACTGGGCTCAAATCTTAGAGGGTCAAATCGACTCGGCCCACAGCTCGTCCTTGCACTCCTCGGACATGATGCCCGCGCGCATCAACGGCGCCTTTGCCGATGACAAAAGCTGGCTCAGACCGAGCACCGACAAGGCCCCGCGCATGCAAGTGCAAGCCGAGACCTACGGCTTTCGCTATGTCGCCATTCGCCGCCCCATTGAAAAAGCCGCCACCCACGACTACGTGCGCTGCACCGTGTTTTTGGCGCCCGCCTCAGCCCTGATCCCCCCCAACAACGCCTACAACGTGGCCAACATCAACACAGCGGTGGACGACACCCACACCGCGTTTCACTTCATCGCCTGGGGCGACCCAGCCACCACGCCCGATACCCAAGCGTGGCGCGCCTTTTTGCACACCGAAAAAGGCGTCGATGTGGATGATCGCTACCACCCCATTCGAAATGTCGAGAATCATTTCTTACAAGACCGCCAAGCCATGAAAGCGGGCAACTACACCGGCATTCAAGGCATTCCCAACCAAGACCTGTCCATGTGGGTGACCATGGGGGCCATGACCCGGCGCTCGAAAGACCGCTTGGGTGCGAGCGACATGGCTGTCGTCGAGTTCAGAAAGCAAATGCTCCATGAAGTTCAGGCCTTCATGGGCGGGCAGGCCCCGATCGGGGTGGGCGCGCGCCAAGCGCCCCTGAGCACTTGCTCATTCCAAGCCATTGTGGAGAAGTCAACCCAGTGGCAACACTACTCGGCCTCACCCATTTGAAACCCGCTTGGCCCATCGGGCGATGGGCGCAGACGAGTCGGGGATAAAACCTCGGGAAAACCCTGAACCCATCCGGAGCGTCCATTGCCGCTTGGGCAGCGTTGTGGTCCTACGCCGCCGCGTTCAGTTCGAGGCGGCCCCATATCCCTTAAAAACCTCGCTTTTTGGTGCACCTCCCGCACAGGGGGTGGGATTTAAATTAGGTCTGGGCGGGTCTTGGGATTGTCCTAAATTCAAGCTAAAATAGCAGGTTGCCGCCTGTGCTGTGCGGCCCCCTATGTCACATTGGATAGAAGATCTATGGCGATCGTTGTCAACAAACCCCTTCCTGAATTTGAGTCCATTGCCACTGGAGGCGTGAGGGTCACCAATCACTCGCACACCGGCAAGATCATGGTGCTTTACTTTTACCCCAAAGACAATACACCAGGCTGCACCACCGAGGCCATGCAATTTCGCGATAAATACAAAGACTTCACCAAGGCGGGTGCTGTGATTTTTGGTGTTTCTCGCGACAACATGAAGTCTCACGACGACTTCAAAACCAAACTCGAGCTGCCCTTTGAGTTGATTGCCGACACGGAAGAGAAGATGTGCCACATGTTTGGTGTGGTGAAAAATAAAATCATGTACGGCAAAAAAGTCAAAGGCATTGAGCGCAGCACATTTTTGGTGGGCGCCGATGGTTTGCTCAAAGAAGAGTGGCGCGGCTTGAAGGTCCCCGGCCACGTGGACGAAGTCCTCAAAGCCGTCAAAGCACTTAAAAAACCAGCCGCCGCCACTGCCCCCGCCTAAAGCACCCAAAGACCTCATGCCCCTAGCGCTTTGGGCGTGAGATCCGTTCAGGCACACCCGGCCTCAAGTATTTCTCCAAGTCGTCATTTCTGTCGGTTATGATGTTTCAATGATGTTGTTTGGCCAGTCTCATTTTTGACCATCTCCTCTTGAACACCCAAGACTCCATGACCCTCTTGCTACTGTCACGCTCCCAGCCGCCAAGTCGCCTTGGCGGCTTTTTATTGTCCAACGCCTGGGGCCTTCTTGCCCAGTGTGCAAAGGCGCTGAGCTGACTCTGACACCCTCTTTCATTCTTCGCCCCCTCAATTCACCACCACTCCACCCATGCCACTGCCCCCAGCACCCTCAAAACGCGCCTCCCTCTTAAGCCCTGACGCCATCGATGCGAGCAGCACAGGCAAAAGCCCCAAGCGGCAACACTCGGCCCCCTTCCAAGCCAGCCCCATCGCTGACAAGCCCCAAGCGTTCAAAAACTTTGACGCCTTTGAGCACTCACCCAGCCACCCCACCCCAGTGGGCAGTGCTTCGAGTGGCTTGGAGAAAAGACCTGCCACTGCCTACAAGGTCACCCCCAAAGCCAAAGTCACCAAGAAAAAGAGCACCGGCGTGACCAAGCTCTTTGTCTTGGACACCAATGTGCTGATGCACGACCCCATGTGTTTGTTTCGCTTTGAAGAGCATGACGTCTTCTTGCCCATGATCGTGCTCGAAGAGCTCGATGGCCATAAAAAAGGCATGACCGAAGTCGCTCGCAATGCTCGCCAAACCAGCCGATCCTTGGACGCCTTGGCCGCCACGGTCGAGTCCGACATGATCCATGGCCTCCCCCTCTCGGGCACCGGCCACAAAGAGGTGAGCGGCAAACTCTTCTTTCAAACGCAGGCCTTGGTGGCCGAGCTGCCCTTGAGCTTGCCCCAAGGCAAGGCGGACAATCAAATTTTGGGGGTGGTGCAAGCCCTGGGCAAACTGCAGCCCCAGCGCGAAGTGGTCTTGGTCTCCAAAGACATCAACATGCGCGTGAAAGCGCGCGCTTTGGGACTGGCCGCCGAGGACTATCAAAACGACAAGACCTTGGAAGACGGCGACCTCCTCTACAGCGGTTGGATGTCTTTGCCGGCGGACTTTTGGCTCAAAAATGGCAAAACGGTTGAGAGCTGGCAAAGTGGCAGTCACACTTTTTACCGCATCACTGGCCCGATCGTGCCCGACTTGCACATCAATCAATTTGTGTTCTTTGAGTCCCCAGGAGAGCCCAGCCTTTATGCCCGAGTCACAGAAATCCGTGGCAAAACAGCTGTCCTTAAAACGCTCAAAGATTTCAACCACGTCAAAAATGCGGTTTGGGGCGTGACCGCGAGAAACCGCGAGCAAAACTTTGCGCTCAATTTGCTCTTGGACCCGGATATCGATTTCGTGACCTTGACGGGCACGGCAGGAACAGGCAAAACCTTGTTGGCTTTGGCCTCGGGGCTCACCCAAGTGCTCGATGAGCGGCGCTACACAGAAATCATCATGACGCGCGCCACTGTCAGTGTGGGCGAAGACATTGGCTTTTTGCCGGGCACGGAAGAAGAAAAAATGGGCCCTTGGATGGGGGCCTTGGACGACAACTTGGAGGTGTTGGCCAAGACCGATACGGGCTCGGGCGAGTGGGGAAGAGCCGCCACCAATGAGCTCATCAGAAGTCGCATCAAAATCAAAAGTTTGAACTTCATGCGCGGGCGCACGTTTTTGAACAAATACGTGATCATCGATGAAGCGCAGAATTTGACCCCCAAGCAGATGAAAACACTCATCACCCGCGCAGGTCCTGGCACTAAAATCATCTGCATGGGCAATTTGGCACAAATCGACACGCCCTATCTCACCGAAGGTTCATCGGGCTTGACCTATGCGGTGGACAAGTTCAAAGGCTGGCCGCATGGTGGACACATCACCTTGGCCCGAGGCGAGCGCTCAAGACTGGCCGACTTTGCCAGTGATGCACTCTAGAGCTCAGCGAAGACTCAAAAAGGCAGGTAGCACGCATGGCTGAAATTTTAGGACTGGGACTCTCGCACTACCCGCCATTGAGCTCCCCCGATGAGCAGATGTCTTGGATTCTTCGTAAAACCCTCCAAGACCCCTCCATCCCTGCTGAGCACAAAGACCCCAAGCGGTGGCCGCTCGCCATGCAGGCCGAATGGGGTGAGGATGAGGGCCTGATGAGCGCGGCCACCCACCGAGCCGCCATGGTGGAGCGTTTTCGTCATG
>CAISQQ010000206.1 GCA_903887655.1 uncultured Burkholderiales bacterium | reverse complement strand
CCAATTGGGCGTTGTCTTAAAACGTTCATCATTTAAGCAGTTGAAAACCTTTTAGAATCAAAGACTTGTGAGGATGGCGTTGAATTTGGGCGGTTTTTTGCGGTGCATCACCCACCCGGTGCTCAAGCTCACGTTAACTTCAGACCAAGCCCCATGAAAAGCGCATGAACACGATGGATTTCCCCAAAACACCAGCCAATACAGGGCCGATCTGGGCAGTTGGGGCGCTGTGCCTTGCCGTTGCTGATGCCTTGAGTGCGAGGTTCAATCCGGTGGCGGTTCAGGGCGAGGTTTCGGGCTTCACGCGCGCCTCCAGTGGGCACTGTTATTTCACCTTGAAGGACCCGGGTGGCCAATTGCGCTGTGCTTTCTTCAAACGCGCCGCGCAGTCCATGTCGCGCGACTTGAAGGAGGGCGACGAGATCGTGGCCCAGGGCCGACTCGGCGTCTACAGCGCCAGGGGCGAGTTGCAACTCATCGTCGAGAGTGTTCGCCACAAAGGGCGGGGCAATTTGTTTGAAGAGTTCTTGCGCATCAAGGCCCTCTTGGAGTCCGAGGGCTTGTTTGACCCGGGTTTGAAGCGCGCGCTCGCGCCCATGCCCCAAGGCATCGGGGTGGTGACCTCTTTGCAAGCGGCGGCTTTGCACGATGTGTTGAGCGCCCTCAAGCGCCGTGTCCCGCACCTCCCCGTGGTGGTGGCCAACTCACCCGTGCAAGGCGCGCAAGCCCCCGCTCTTCTCGTGGCGGCTTTGCAAAGCCTTTACGCGCGAGACGACCTGGGGGTGATTTTGCTCGTGCGTGGCGGGGGCTCCATGGAGGACTTGTGGTGCTTTAACGATGAAACGCTCGCCAGAACCCTGCGTGCGAGCCCCGTGCCGGTGATCTGCGGTGTGGGGCATGAAACGGACTTCACCATCGCTGACTTTTGTGCCGACTTGCGCGCGCCCACCCCGACGGCTGCCGCCGAGTTGTGCGCCGTCTCGCGCGAGGTGATGCTCGACGCGCTGGCGGGTTTGGAAGAAGATTTGACCCATGCCGTGCAGACGGCGCTGGACCAACGCGGGCAAACTCTTGACCGCTTGCACACCCGCTTGGGGCGTCCCTCCACGTTCTTGTCCAAACAGCAGTCTCGCTTGGGACTGCTGTCTCAGCGCTTGCTGCCCAGTCTGCGCTTGTCCACCAAGGAGGCCGAGCACGAGCTCGAGCAACTGAGCACTCGCCATGCTCGGGCTTGGCGCGAAGCCGTGGCGCTTGCACGCCGTGGTTTGGATCAGGCCCAGTTGAGGCTTGACTTGCTCGACCCCGCGTTGGTGCTCGAGCGTGGCTACGCCTGGCTCAGTGATGAGTTGGGCCGCCCTGTCGTGGATGGCCAGGCCCTGAGCGCGGGCCAACACATCCAAGCCACGCTCTCGAGTGCACAACTGCAATTGAGTGTGCTGGCTGTGCAAAATCGCAAAATTTAAGCCCCTGGGCAGGGCTCGTCACAACAAGTGTGCACAATTTGCTATAAACTGCGTTCTCGTTTGTTGACGACCCCTATTTTTTGAAGGAACTTGAATCCATGGAACACCATTTGCCCAGCCTGCCTTTTGCCATCGATGCCTTGGCACCCCACTACTCCAAAGAGACCCTTGAGTTTCACCACGGCAAGCACCACAACGCGTATGTGGTGAATTTGAACAATTTGCAAAAAGGCACCGAGTTTGAACACATGGGCCTGGAAGAAATCGTCAAAAAGTCCTCTGGCGGGATTTACAACAACTCAGCCCAAATTTGGAATCACACCTTCTTTTGGAATTGCATGAAGCCCCAAGGCGGCGGCGAGCCCACCGGCCCATTGGCCGCGGCGATCACGGCCAAGTGGGGCAGCTACGCGGCTTTCAAAGAAGCGTTTGTGAAGTCGGCCGTGGGCAACTTTGGCTCTGGCTGGACGTGGTTGGTGAAAAAAGCCGATGGCAGTGTGGATATTGTCAACATGGGCGCAGCGGGCACACCGCTCACCACCGCTGACAAAGCGCTTCTCACCGTGGACGTGTGGGAGCATGCTTACTACATCGACTACCGCAATTTGCGCCCCAAGTATGTCGAAACGTTTTTGGACCACTTGGTGAATTGGCATTTCGCTGAGCAAAACTTTGCTTAAATAGCGCCCACGCGCTCGGGCCCACGGCTCGGGTGCAGGAACTCCTAGCGGCTTGAACCACCATTCGAGCCGCTCGAACTCACCAAGCCCCTGGCGGGAGTTCACTCTCAAAGGACGAAGCGCTGAGAAACCCGCACCGCGCTCTCACGCCCAGCCCCCAAAGCCTGCTGCCCAACAAAGCGCTCGTTGCCCGCGCGTTTGTTGACGGGTTGCAGGCTTTGGCTTTTGTGGGCCCGGGACTCACGCCACAACGGGGCCGCGCTTTGGCGGGTGGATTGAAGGCCCTTGGGGGAGAAACCAGCCGCTGCCCTTGGGAAACCGCTCAGCGAAACAGGGGTGCGGTCAACTTAAAGCCCGCTTTGATGTTTTTCTTGGCAAACCAGCCTTGCTGCATTTCAAGCACAAAACGCACGGGTCGCGTTGAGCAGT
>CAISQQ010000205.1 GCA_903887655.1 uncultured Burkholderiales bacterium | reverse complement strand
GTACGGGGCGGGTGGCGATAGAAAGCCGCAACTGGCCAGAGGCAATAGCAGCATCACGCTTTTGTATTTGAACTTTGGCATCTTGGTTGGCCTTCACAAGTTGAGTTGATAGGTTGGTCACACGCTGTGCAGCTTCTTGTTCAAGCCCACGCGCCTTCTCGTTGAGCTTGGCAATTTCAGCCTCTTGCTCAAGGTAGGCAATGTGATGCCCCTCAAAAAAAGAAGCCGCCACCAAGGCAACGATGCCAATCAGGATGTAGGGATTGAGCAAGCTAAACATGTCAGCCTTTCACGCTTTGTCGGGCTGCGGCCATGGCTGCACGCTCATCGTCCGACTCAAGGTGGTTGGGCGGCGTCACGGGCGCTGGTGGAGGCGTCCAGCCAGCCGTAGGAGCCATCATCACGACTGGGGCAGGCGGAGGTGGCGGCGGGGCGACGTAGGCCGCTGTATTGGCCTTGGCCGCGTTCATCATGTCTTTGGCCTCGTTGCTCACGCCCTTGGTCAAGATGCCGCCGATGCCGCCCACGATGAGCAGCACGATGTCGTTGAGCATCTTGGTGTAGGCCTGATCAATCGGAGCCATCTGCTTGATGGGCTGGGTGACAAAGGTCACGGAGTACAGCAAGGCGAAGGTGATGAAAGCAAACACCAACGTGACCATGATGATCACGAAGGCTCTTACACGGACTTCAATGTCATCGGCAGTTAGCGGTGCATTGTTGCGGTTGGACAGCCACTTGAGCAGGATTTCCTTCAATTTTCTTCTCCAGAATTGGCGCCACAAGATACTCGGGGCAGGTTTGCGAAAAGTCACACGATGGGTGCTGGCACTCGGCATCTTGGAAGTGTTTGGGGTCTTGGCAGGTGTAGCGGTAGCGATCTTCGCAGCCAATAAGTATCCAACACAAAAAAATAACTATACAAAGTTTCATTCGTTGTCCTTTTTTTGCTTCAACTCAGCCCTGATCTTTTTGGCCTCGGTCAACGCTTCTTGCGACCTCACATTGGTGGTCTTGATGTCCATGAGCATCATCACCTCAACGGGTAAAAGGATGAAGCACACCACGGCGAACAAGACCATGCCGACGAGGAAATACGAAGCGTTTCTCTCCGCGATGCGACGCCCAACAGCATTGTCCACAGAATCACGATCACCACTGCCACCGCGACCAGAGCCATTGCCAAGTCGATTTGAAAGTTGTTGATTTCCTCGCGTAGCCATCTTGATTCGTTTGCCTTTCTAAGTTGTTCCAGTCGGGCAAATTCCTGCTCTTCGACAATCTGGTTGTACGCTTCAAGAAACCTCGTGTATATGTCCTTTAGCTCAGGGGGCGCATACACCATTGCTTCTCGAATTTGAGTGGTCAATATCTCAAGCTGCAAACCCACGGTAACGCGCTCAACGGCGCGAGTGGCAAGATTTGCGCTGGGGTCGTACACATCTTGCGAGTTCAACTCCATGTCATGAAACTGCGTGGTGAGCTTTTGGTGAATGTCAAAAAAGACGCCCAGTTGTTCGCTTACCTCAACAATGACTTTGAACTGAAACTCTTCGTAGTCAAGTTCTTGTTTAACTTCCTTCTTCTTGGAACTTTTTTCAAGTTTTTGTAGTTTTACTACGGTTTCAGGAACTTGCTTGGGTTTTATGCCAAGCAAGCCCTTGATCCAACTCCAAATGCCTGTGACCTCTTTGAAGATTGCCTT
>CAISQQ010000204.1 GCA_903887655.1 uncultured Burkholderiales bacterium | reverse complement strand
GGCCAAGGCCAATCGGTTTGAGGTCGACATCATGCAAAACAATTCGCCTGAAAGTGAAGCCGCTTTTCGAGAAAAATTGTTGCAAGAAGTGCGCTCGCCCTACCAGGCAGATTTGATCTTTCAAGCCGTTCCCGCCCATCACCAATGGGTGGGCTTGACGGTGGATGTGTGGGTGGCAGCTTACAACACCAACAAGTATAAAAAAACCGATCTCCCCAAAACCTATGCCGATTTGCAAGACCCCAAATGGCGGGGTGCTTTGGGTATTGAAGCGTTCAATCAATCTTGGTTTGGCACACTGCTGTCAGAAATGGGCGAAGAGCAAGGCTTGAAGGTCTTCAACAACATCGTCGCCACCAACGGCATTTCTGCCCGCAAAGGCCACTCTTTGCTCACCATGTTGGTCTCCTCGGGCGAGGTGCCTCTGGCCTTGACGACCTACAGTTGGATACCCGAGCAACTCAAAAGCAAGGGCGCGCCTGTGGACTATGTTGCGCTGCAGCCTTTGGTCGCACAGGCCAGTGCCATCTCCATGCTGAAAAAAGCGCCCAATCCCAACGCCGCCGTGCTGCTTTATGATTTTTTACTCAGTGAGGGTCAAAAGATATTGGCCGACGAGAATTTCATTGCCACATCCAAAAAAATTCAAAATCCCTTCACCGGTGCGACCATGAAATTTGTCGACCCAGGACAAGCGCTCGACATGCAAGTCAAGTGGCAAAAGACCTTTGAAGAAACCATCACCAAACGCGCCAAATAAAGACCAGTTCCATGAAGCGAGATTTGGAGCCCTTGAGCAATGAGCGACTGGCCCACGTGGTCAAGCATGTGTTTCGACTCACCTCAGAGTTGCTACAAAAGAGACTGAAAACTCACGGTGTACTCTACAGCCATTGGACCCTTCTTCGTGTGCTTTGGGTGGGAGACGGTTTGACTCAACGTCAATTGAGTGACCTGGCCAGGATCAGCGAGCCTTCGACCTTTATGGCCTTGAAGGCCATGGAGAAAAAAGGCTATGTTTTGCGACAAAAAATGCCTGGTAATCAAAAACAAATTCGCGTTTTTCTCACCCCCATGGGCCTGCAGCTACAACACGTCATGGTGCCCGAAGCGGAGAGCATCAATTCGCAGGCCTTGGCAGGCCTGAGCGCACATGACATCCATGTGACCCGTCGCACCTTGCTCGCCATGGCGGACAATCTGCGGCAACCTCGGCTCAAGGACCCAGCGCTTGAGCCCCATCCTCATGACCACGTTGACTGGGCTCAAGAGTCGACGCTTCACAGTTGAGCGCTGCACAATGACACTGTGCAGCTGGCCCCGTGTTTCAGTGGGCCCAAAGTCAAGTAGTCCAGCAAGTCAGTGGCCCAGTAGTCCAGTAGGCCAGCTGCCCCCAACCTTTAACGACGAACACCAGCCCCATGAATGAACGACTTCCCACCCTGATGAGTACACACGAAAAGCCTTGGCGGGTGGGTATCGTGGGCATGGGCGCAGCCGCCCAGGCGTTCTTGCCCGCATTTGCCAAGCATCCTGGTTTTGATTGGGTGGCCTTTGCTGAACCCGACGAGCAACTGCGTGTGACGCACGCGCAGCCCTCAAGTGACAAATCGGGCCCCGTGGGCTTTGCAAGCCTACCCGAGATGCTCGCTTTGGAGGGGGGGTTGGACGTGGTTTATGTGGCCACGCCCACCGATTTGCACCTGCAGCATGTGAAGTCTGCTTTGGCGGCGGGCTGTCATGTGTTGGTCGAAAAACCCATGGCCAGCCGCTTGGACGAGGCCTTGGAGATGGTCAAGGCGGCTGAGCTGTCGGGCAAGCTGCTGATGGTGGGTCATTCGCACAGTTACGATCGGCCGATTTTAGAGATGCGTCGCCTCATTGAGTCTGGGGCATTGGGTCGCGTGCAAATGGTCCACACCTGGTGCTTCACCGATTGGATGTATCGACCCAGGAGAGCCGAGGAATTGGATCACCGCTTGGGCGGTGGTGTCACCTATCGACAAGGGGCTCATCAGTTTGACATCATCCGCTTCTTGTGCGGAGGCCTCGTTCGCAGTGTTCGCGCCAAAACCTTTGACTGGGACCCCCAGCGCAGGGGCCTGGGAGCCCACACGGTTTTTTTGGATTTCGAGACGGGACCAGCCGCCACCGCCGTCTACAACGGCTATGGCGGTTTATCCAGCATGGACTTGGGGTTCAACGTCTCCGAGTGGGGCTTTGTTCAAGCCTTGGGCGAGCGGTCGTGGCGCACCAAGCCCTCAGATGGACAGATTCTCGGTGCTCAAGCCGAGTTGGCGGCCAAAAAAGCCCGCGCCGCATCCGCCATTCCGGGTGCAGCACCACACCAGCCGTTCTTTGGTCTCACCTTGGTGAGCTGTGAGGGGGGAGACCTCAGGCAAACACCCCATGGTCTGAGTTGGGATGGCCCCCAAGGGCACAAGATCATCGACTTGCCCTTGGATCAAACACCCCGAGACTTGGTCCTCCAAGAGCTATCGGACGCTTTGAGTGGTGTGGCCAAGCCCGTCCACACGGGTGCATGGGGGGCGGCCAATTTGGAGGTTTGCGAGGCGGCCATCGCTTCGAGCCATGAACAAGCAGAGATCACCTTGAAGCACCAAGTGGGGCTGGGCTCATCATGAATGAGCCCGCCTGTAGGGCCTTGCATTAAAGGTCACCGCCAGTCACCCTGGCAACAGGGGAGGAGGGCCCGGGTCTAGGGGCGAGAACCGAGGAGAACGCTTGGTCGCCCACCTCGCTCGTGAGCTTTGAACAGTCAGCCCGGCATGGGAACGACTTTGGAAATTTTGGCGCCAATACTCTCAAAATAGGTTCGCCAAAACCCCATCAACTCATCGCCTTGGTATTGGGGTGAGTTCACGAGCAAATAGAGTTCAACATCCACGCCCTTGAGCTCTAAATACGATTTGCGCCCGTAGTTGCTGGCTTGAAAATCTTCAATGCTGGGAATGTTTTTATACAAACTCAAGCCCGGCGTGTTGTGCAGCATATCGGAGACGATCAACAAATGCCGCTCGCCATCCATGGGGTGACGCTGGTAGGACTCCAGGTTCACCATTTGTAGCATCTCCAAAATGGGAGAGAACTTGGCAGACTTGTCGCTCGTCATCGCTTGGAACTGCTCGCCCAAGGGGTTGAGGAATTTTTTGCTGTACTGGCGCTTGAGTTGTTTCAAGTTGGCGGTGAGCTCACTCTTGTCTTCTCCGGTGCCAGGGTTACAAATTTCAACCAGTGGCTTGGCGTTGAGGGTGTAGTCTTCGCCCACAACAAAGACCGAGATCAAGTTGCCTTGTGGAACTTTGTGCTCCACGAAGTCGGTGAACAAGGTTTGAAGTGCGGTTTTTTGTGTGAAAGACAAGGGGTCGGTCTTGTCCACCAAAAGCACGTAGTGACCTTTGGGGCCGCTCAAAGGACACAAGGTCTCGGGGTCATAACCGTCAGAGCGGTGAGTCAATTGGTAGCCCACCAAGCCCACGATCACCAACACCGCGGCGATGATCAGTAAGCCAAAAACGATTTCACGTTGTTGCTGTTTTTTGGCACGCCTGCTCAATCTTGCCATCAGTGAAACCTCGTGTCCAAGGGGTCCAACTCTTCGATCGGGACAAAGGTGAGTTGTTCCAAGTGGTGTTGAAAAGTCTGATTCAATTTGTCTCGGATGTCTTGAGACTGAGAGGCCAGGGTCTGCATCAACCGGGTGTGCAAGATGAGTTGTTGCTCGTCTTGCTCCACCCAAGGCAGCTCGAGCGGTTTCATCGTGGGTGAGAGATCAAAATAAGCAGGCCTCACACCATCGCTGCGGTGGATTTCGTTTTCAGTTCTGAAGTGTTGAATCAACACATCCAAGGTTCGTGAGGAGTCGCTGAGCATTTGGTTGAATTGCAGGCGAATGGACTTTTTCTTCTCGATGAGCCCACGGTATTGAAGAATTGATTGTTTGGCGTTCTCAATGGAGTTGTCCAAATCCCGTAAAGATTGTATTTTGTCATCTTCCAGTTCTTGCCGAATTTCGTCGAGCTCGTCCAAATAATCATTCAAAGCAACCTGGGTTTGCCGTGCCATTTTGCCGTAGCCTGGATAAACATCATCGATCAAGAGGCCATCGGTCATGGCACCCAGTGCAAACGACAAACTCACCGCCAGCAAGAGCCAAGAGAATAAATCCCCCAGCACAAAGGGGTGTGCTTGCAAGCTCGCGAGCGCAAGTCGGGCAGGGTCTATCGACTCCAGCACGAGTTGGTCACGGATGTGCGCGATCCCCAAGGCCATACAAAACACGAACCCCAGGGTCATCACCAGCGCCAACACGCCAAATGCCTTGTTGGTTTTGTCTCTGTGAAAGATCCAACGCACCAGACCTTTGCCCATGAAGAATGAAATCAAAATGTTCACCGCCGCCAAGGACGCCGCGTAGGTGAATCCGCCCAAAAGACCGCTGGAGAGTCCTTCTGAGAAAAATTCCGCATTAAAGAGGGCTTCCACCACAATCAAAAAAACCAGCAAACAATAGCGCAGAAATTGGCCCGAAGAGCTTGGGTAATCGGCGTCGCGTTGCAATTGGTGGCGTTGTTTGAAACGCTCGAGCTCCTTGACCTGGCGCTTGGCTGCGCTGGCCAAACGCCTGACCAAGTGGCTTTGCTCAGAGACAATTTGGCTGGCGTTCTTTTGGAACTCGGACTCGATGAGCCAGATGTTTTGCAAATCCGGCAGCTCGTTGATTTGAGAGATGTCTTGCTGGACGCCTTCCAAGGCTTTGAGCGTCGAG
>CAISQQ010000203.1 GCA_903887655.1 uncultured Burkholderiales bacterium | reverse complement strand
GGCAGACTCTTCTCGCACACCGGAACCCATCCGGACAGGCCGGTTGGCGTCACCTTCGGCACGATCTTGAGCTTGCCGTCATCGCCGCGGACCATTTCGATCTTCTCCTCGGCGCGAAAGCAGAGGATCAGGTGGGCAAAAGTTTTTCAGAGCAAGCCTTGAACGTCATGCCCATGAGTGTGAAAGAGTTTGAGAACTACATGCAGTTGGAAGTCAAACACTGGCACGATGTGGCCTTGGCCAGTAAGATCGTCGTGGAGTAAAAGCCTTGGATCAGTTGCCCTCTATTTCTATCTCCGAGCAGTGGGCCCAGGCCTTTGCTCGACCCCAAGGCAGCAGCGTTGACGCGTTGCCCGTCAACATGCAAAACCTGTGTGATGCCTTGTTGGTGGACGTCGCAGGCCTGTGTGTTGCTGCGCGTCACTCCGATTACGTGGCTGCCATGCACCGCGCCAGCATGGAGCCTGGGGTGTGCACCGTGATTGGTCATGCAGGCTTGGCCAGTGTGGCCGCTGCGGCATTGATCAATGGCACCGCGACCCATGGTGAAGACTACGACGACACCTTTGAAGGTGGGCCCATCCATGCGGGTGCTGTGGTGGTGCCGGGTGTATTGGCCGCCGCCCAATTTCACCGCTTGAGTGGTGCTGATCTGGCCTGGGGCATTGCTGTGGGCTCTGAGGTCATGTGCCGCTTGTGCAGCGTCGCGCCCAAAAAAGTTCATCAAGCCGGGTTCCACCCCACCGCCGTATTTGGCGCCTTGGGCGCTGCTGCTGGTGTGGCCAGTGCCTTGTCCTTGAGCCCGGTGCAGTGGATGAATGCGCTGGGAATTGCGGGCAGCATGGCCTCGGGCATCATTGAATACTTGGCCGAAGGCGCATGGACCAAACGCATGCACCCCGGCTGGTCGGCCCAGGCGGGTTACCGCGCTGCTCGATTGGCCCAGGAAGGATTCACTGGACCCAGGACCCTCTTTGAGGGAACGCATGGTTTTTTTCACGCATTCGCCAACACGGATGATGGATTGTTTGAAGACATGCTGGCCAATGCGGGCGAACACTGGTTGTCTGCAGACATGGCGTTCAAGCCCTATGCCTGCGGCACCATGGCGCATCCCTACATCGATTGTGCCCGGGCCTTGGTCAAGGGCGGGCTCAGGGTGCAAGACATTGATCGCATTGAATGCAAAACCGCCCACGGCATTGTTCACCGTTTGTGGGAGCCCTTGGCAGCCAAACAGCAGCCCATCAATGGCTACGCTGCCAAGTTCAGTATCCCCTATGCGGTGGCGGTGGGGCTCTTGAGGGGCGATGCCGGTTTGGTGGAGTATGAACCGCAAGTGGTGCACGACGAGCAGGTCAGGAATTTGGCCCGCAAAGTGAGCTATGTGATCGATCCCGATAACCCGTATCCGCAAAAGTTCACCGGACACGTGCGCGTGACGCTCAAGAACGGACACGTTCTCGAAGCCACCCAAGACCATTTCCGAGGCGGTAAAGAAGACCCCATGAGTCAAGCCGACTTGCATCAAAAATTCTTTGCCAACTGCGCCTATGGTGGCTGGTCGCCCGAATTGGCTCAATCGGCCTTGACCCTGCTCCTGGGTATGCGACATGCCGCTGAGGTTGACGCGGCCTTGTTGGGGCAATGAGCCATGAGCGATTTGCAAAGCTCGACCCCGATGGCCTTGGGTGATTTGTCAGGCCGTGTGGCCTTGGTGACGGGTTCGGCGCGCAACATTGGCCGCTCCATTGCCTTGGGACTGGCGCGGGCTGGGGCCAAGGTGATGGTCAACGCGCTCAGTGACCGTGTCGCCGCCGAGCGCGTCGCGCAGGAGATCCAAGCGCTGGGTGGTCAAGCCCAAGTGCACTTGGCCAATGTGGCCGATCCGCAAGAAGTCATGGGCCTGGTCGACGCCTGTGTCGACTCCTTTGGGTGTCTCGACATCTTGGTCAACAACGCTGCTTTGCGCCGGCACGCCAACTTTGAGCAACTCGGTTGGCAAGAGTGGCGAGAGGTGATGGGTGTGATTTTGGATGGGTCCTATTTGTGTTCAAGCGCCGCCTTGGCGCATTTGAAACAATCCCCGATGGCCAGCATCATCAATTTGGGGGGCATGTCTGCCCACACCGGCTCTCGTGAGCGCGCGCATGTGATTGCGGCCAAAACCGGTTTGATTGGACTCACGCGTGCCTTGGCTTGTGACTTGAGTGAACACGGCATCAATGTCAATTGCGTGGTGCCTGGTCTCATTGAGACCGAGCGAGGACACAGCGCTGGGACGGGCACACCCGAGCACCACGCCAAAAATAAAACCTTGTCCGGCGTGCGTGGGCGCCCTGAGGATGTGGCCGATTTGGTGGTGTTTTTGTGCGGCCCCAAGGCGCGCTACATCACCGGTCAGACACTGCATGCCAATGGCGGGGCATTTTTCAGCGGCGCTTGACTGGCGCTGAGTTGGATGCGCACAAGAATGGGTTCAATGAAAAGCTGTCAGGCTTTTCGCGTCAGATCCAAGCTTGGATCACGTAATCAAAACTCGCTTGTGCGTTGATGAGGTCAACGCGCTGGAGTTTGATTTTCCACTGCCCCGATTCTTTGACCAAGCTGTGGCGATAGCTGCCCGCAAAATGCCGCACATGGTCGCGCCTGATTTCCATCATTTGGAACTTGCTGTAGACCTCCAAGGCGTTGGGCCCCTGAGACTCCACCACGGTATTGCCCACCAAGTGGTTGGTCTCCCAAAGGGGGGCTTGTGACCAGGCATTGGGGTGCTGTAGACGGCCCATGCGCACCTCCATCAACAGCTTGTCTTCTGCAAAGATAGAGGCCTCGCGCTGCCAATCGGTTTGGTCAGGGCGCGAAGGGACCCAATAGACTCCTTCTGCAGAAAACAGCTCGATAAAGCCCGCCCAATTCTTGGCGTCAAGGAGTGCGGCTTGGGCAAACAAGAGGTGATGAACCTCTTGCTCGAGTGCGCGATCGATGGCGAGGGCCTGTGGGACATAGCCTTTGGCGCTCATGGCGCCTCGGCCCATGTGATCGGGCGCGATGGATTCGGCCCCAGTCATGGACTGAACGGCCTCAATCACAACGCCGCTGCCCAGTGCTTCTTTAACGATGGTTTGATTCATGGTGTGGTGTCTCCATTAGGCCGGGTTGTTACTCTGGGCGTTGAGCATGTAAGCTTTCCAAGCGATGAACTGATTTCTCATCACCACTTCGGACGTGCCGTTGTTGGAATAAAGCACGCCTTCTTTTTCGGTGTCTTGCCCGTGATTGCGGTGCAGACTCACCCAGTCGCCGCCATTGGACTGCAATCCAATTTGAGCCTTGGTCCAGTTCTCCAAATCATCGGCGTTGATCATGGTGGCTGGTGAATTCACCAAATTGAAGTACCACAAGGAGCGCTGGTAGATGGCTTCAGGCACGCCTTTGAGTCTGAAGTGCCAGATCTCCGACAAGGTCTCGCTGGCCGAGATGGGTCTCAAGCAGCGCAACTGCTGCAGCGGCGACTGAACCGACAAGTAGGGGTAGATCAAGACATGGTGAATACTTCGACTCAAGTATTCCTCGCCCTTGTCCTCGCCATAGGCTTTTTTCAAGATGGCTTCGTATTCCACCGTGTCGGGGTCGGTGGGGCGCAGGCCCATGTAGGCCTTCAAGATGCCGTGGCCATGGGGGAAGTTGACCGTTTGCACCGCATCCCATTGGTCAAAGCTCGATGCAAAAGTCGAGAGGTAATGAAAAAACAAAGGCGCAGAGCCTTTTTCTGACTTCAGCCGCTGCTCGACACGCCGAGCCGCCACCCCAGTCGATTGGTGTGTGACCGATGGGTGCAAGGCATCGAGTTGATTTTCCATGAAGAATTTCCAATTCGACTTTTGCACGACGCGGTGCATCACGGGCACCGCTTCGACCTCGCCAACGGGCGAGCGGTCGCACATGTCGTCAAAGGCCACTTTGGCATCCCCCAGGAACTCAATCAAATCCGGTCCACTCGAAGACAAGGAGGCAAACACAAAACCTCGGTAGCTCTTGACTCTGGGGGCGGGCACCATGCTGCTGTCGGGGTCGCTGGTGTGTAATCGGGTGCCGTCATAGCCTTTCATCAATGGAATGGCACGAACTTTGCCATTGAGATGAAAACTCCAAGCATGGTAGGAGCACACAAAGGCTTGGCCCGTGTTGCCACTTTGGTTGCCGCACAACTCAACGCCTCGGTGTGGGCAGCGGTTGTACAGAACATGAACCGTTTGGTCCTTGTCCCTCACCATCACCATCGGTTGGCGTCCAATTTGCAGCGTGAAATAGTCACCCACATTTTTCACTTGAGACTCGTGGCCGCAGTAAACCCAGGCTTTCTCAAAAATGTGTTCCATCTCGAGGTCAAATAAATGCGAGTCGGTGTAGACACTTTTGTGGACCCGATCGGGTTGCACCAAGTGCTCAAGGTCAAGGGTGGTCATGCAATTCTCCAGTCTTTTTAAATGAGCTGTCCATCCAAAAACTCAAGGCAGTTTTGTTGGCCCCGAGGAATTGAAATGAGTTTAACGGATCCATTGTTGGTGGGTTTAAACACCCAGATATCGATGCCAAAGCTCGCGGTTGTTTGACAATTCGTTGGAGCTGCCGGACCAAGACACGGCTCCTCGCTCCAGGATCACGTGGCGGTCACAAATTTCAATGAGCCGCTCCACATACTTGTCCACAATGATGAGGGTTTGACCTTCATTTCTGAGCAAACGCAGGCAATTCCAAATTTCTTCACGAATCAAAGGCGCGAGTCCTTCACTGGCTTCATCCAAGATCAACAATTGGGGGTTGGTGACCAAGGCGCGCCCGATGGCCAACATTTGCTGCTCGCCCCCAGAGAGTTGACGCCCCAAATGGTGCTGGCGCTCAGACAATCGCCCAAAGAGTTGATAAACACGAGCGGCATCCCACAGTGGTGCGCCAGGGCGTGCGGGTTTTGCAAAAGCAGTCAGATGTTCATGCACCGTGAGGTTGGGGAACACATGCCGGCCCTCGGGCACCACCGCCAGCCCGAGATTGGCAATGCGGTCCACGGACCACGACTTCAAGGATTGGCCCTGCCACGCCACGTCGCCATGCTGGTGACTTTTGAGCCCCAAGATACATTTCAACAAGGTGCTCTTGCCCATGCCGTTGCGCCCGAGCAGCCCCACGCTCTCGCCACTTTGAATGGACAAGTCAACACCAAAGAGAACTTGCGACAAGCCATAAGACGCTTGCAAGTCACTGACCTTCAGTAAAGAGCGACTCATGGGTGGCTATCTCCCAAATAGGCTTGGATCACCGCGGGGTCTTGTCGTATCGATTCGGGGGTGCCGCTGGCGATGAGTTGACCGCTCACCAGCACCGAGAGTCGGTGGGCCAAGCGAAAGACGGTGTCCATGTCGTGCTCAATGAGCAAGATCGCGGCAGTCGTATTGAGCCGCTCGATGAGCGCGATGATGCGCTCAGACTCCTGTGCGCCGGTTCCCGCCATCGGCTCGTCCAACAAGATGACCTTGGGGTTCGTGGCCAAGGCAAGCCCCAACTCTAGAATTCGTTGCTCAGCATGCGACAAGGTCTGAGCCAGATCGAGGTGGCGGTGTTCAAGGCCAATATCGCTCAAGATGTGATGCGCCTCTTCGCTCAAAGCGCGGTCCTGGGCGGCGGGTTTCCAAAAAGAAAATGAGTGCCCGCTTTGTGCTTGCAGCGCCAAAGCGATGTTGTCCAGACACGTCATGGTTTTAAAGAGTCGGGTAATTTGATAAGAGCGCACCAGTCCTTTTTGCACCCGCTCATGCATTGACAAGTGCGAGATCTCTTGGCCTTCAAAGAACAACTCGCCGCTGTCGCTGTTGAGCTGACCGCTCAGTTGCGTCACCAAGGTGGTTTTACCCGCGCCGTTGGGTCCAATCAAGGCATGGATCTCGTTGGGATAAACCTCAAGACTCACGTGATCCGTGGCCAGCAGTTCGCCGTAGCGCTTGACCAATTGGTGGGTCTGCAAAATGGGCGCCGCACTCATGAGTCACCCTTTGCGCGCTCTTGAGCTCGAACTTTGGGCCCCAACCCTTGAGCCATGGTTGCTTTGATGTGGGGCAGTATGCTGCTGAGGCCTTGGGGGGTAAAAAGCACCACCGCGAGCAGCACCCAGCCGACATAAAAGGCCCCGTGGGTGGTGTACTCTGCCAAGACAGTCTCCAGACCCAAGAGGGTGATGGCGCCCCAAAGACCAGAGCTCAGTCTGCCCACACCCCCCAAAATCACCATGATCATCAACAAACCCGATTGCGTCCAGTGCAAGACATTGGGCCCGACGTATTTTTGTTGGTTCACAAGCAACGCGCCCGCCAGTCCCGCCAACATGGCCGAGAGGGTGAACGCCACGAGCTTGTACTGAAAGGCGTGGATGCCAATCGACTCCACACGCGTGTCATCATCCTTCAAGGCCTGCAAAACACGGCCAAACTTCGAGTGCAAGAGTCGGCTCATCAAAAAGAGACTCACACACACGATCAATAAAACCAACCAATAAAATTGAAGGTCTTTTTTCAGATGCTCTCCCAGTCCCAAGGCGAAGCGCTGCGACAAGTTCAGACCCTCATCACCGCCAAAACTTTTGATGGAGTTGATCAAGTAATACATCATTTGAGCAAAGGCGAGTGTGATCATGATGAAGTAGACCCCCCGGGTTCGAAGGCTCACCAAACCGATGAGGATCGCCAAAACACCACTGACCGCAATCGACGCGAAAAGGCACATCCAAGCGTTCGTGATACCCGCTGCCATGAGCATGGCGGTGGTGTAGGCGCCAGCGCCCAAATAGGCCGCATGACCAAAGGAGATGAGGCCGCCGTAGCCCAAGATCAAATTCAAGCTGCAGGCGGCCAGCCCCAAAATCAGCATTTTGGTGAGCAGTCCGATGTAAAAACCAGAATCAAGTGCGATCAAAATCCATGGAGCTGAAACGCCCAAGGCGATGGCCAACACCCACGGCCAACACGATGGAGTGAGCAGCCCATGGCGACGATCTGGCGTATACATTTCAGAATTTGGCGTGTGCATGGTGCTCAGCTGTGGTTGCTGAAAAGCCCCTGGGGCTTGAAAAACAACACCCCGGCCATCAAGACATACACCAAGATGGAGGCCAACGAGGGTCCCGCAGCACTCGCCCACAGGGGGGGCAAAAACAGTCCCAAGAGGTGGGGCAATAAACCGCGTCCCAGGGTGTCCACCACCCCCACCAGCACCGAGCCCACAAAGGCGCCCCAAATCGAGCCTATGCCCCCAATCACGATCACGACAAAGGCCAAAATTAAAATGTTCTCTCCCATGCCGACTTGGACGGCGAGCAAGGGCGCGAGCATGGCGCCCGAGAAGGCGCACATGGCCGCTCCCAGGCCAAAAACGGCGGTGAACAGGGTCTTGATGTTGAGCCCCATGGACATGGCCATGGTTCGGTCCGAGGCGCCTGCACGCACCCAGGCCCCCAGTTTGGTGTGGTTGACCAAGAGGTAAAGGCCCAACGCCAAAACCATCCCCATTCCGATGAGCATGAGGCGGTAACTGGGGTACAACAGGCCGGGCACAATTTCCACCGGACCCGACAGAGCAGCAGGTGCGGACAAGGGCAAATCTGTGCCCCAAATCATTTTGACCGATTCGTTCAAAATAAGAATGAGGGCAAACGTGGCGAGCACTTGCGAGAGATGGTCCCGTGCATAAAGGGTTCTGAGCAGCAGCACCTCCAAGATCATGCCAATGCCCGCTGTCAAGACCATGGCCGCCACCACGCTCAGTGCGAAAGAGTCGATCAAAGGATACAGCCAAGCGGTGAGGAAGGCTCCCACCATGTAGAGCGCACCATGGGCCAAATTGATCATGTCCATGATGCCAAAAACCAAGGTCAGGCCCGAGGCGAGCAAAAACAGCATCAAACCAAATTGCAGACCGTTGAGCGCTTGCTCGATCAACAAGATAGAACTCATGTCCCGCCCCGCCCTAAACCACGATGACCATCATTTCAATGGGCAATCTTGAACGTAAGCGTCAGCATGGTTGGTCATGATGGGCTGGCCCACAATTTTATTGATCAAGCGACCTTGCGCATCTTTTTGCACTTCACGCAGGTAGTAGTTTTGGATGGGATAGTGATTGGTGTTGAATTTGAAGTCACCGCGCACCGACGCAAACTTGGCCTCTTTGAGGTTTTTACGCATCTGGTCTTTGTCGGCCAAGTTGCCATTGCTCTGGCGCACCGCCGCATCGATCAAGAGCGCTGTGTCATAGCCCTGGGCGGCGTAGAGGGTGGGGAGTCGCTTGTACTCTTTTTCAAATTCGGCAACAAACTTTTTGTTCGCGGCGTTCGGTAAATCAAGTCCCCAGTGGGAGGTGTCAAAAATACCCAGCATGTCCGCCCCCACGCCTCGAATCACATCTTGGTCTGCGCCAAAGCCAGGAACCAAGAGTTTGGTGTCTTTGGCCAAACCCGCCGCCACAAACTGCTTGATGAAATTCACACCAGGGCCGCCGGGTAAAAAGACATAGAGCACTTCGGGCTTGGCCGCGCGAATTTCAGCCAACTCTGCTGAGTAGTCCAACTGACCGAGCTTGGTGTAGACCTCGCTCACAATTTTGCCCTTGTAAAAGCGCTTAAAGCCCGCCAAGGAGTCTTGTCCCGCTTGGTAATTGGGGGCCAACAGGTAGGCGCTTTTGACGCCTTTGTTGGTGGCGTATTGACCGGCCGCTTCATGGTACGCGTCATTGGGCCAAGAAACAGCAAAAAAGTTGGCGCTGCACTGTTTGCCAGCCAATGGGGAGGGTGCCGCGTTGGGGCTCAAATAAAAGATGCCGGTGTCTTCGGTCGCGGGCAAGGCGGCCAGCATGATGTTGGAAAACACCACACCTGTCATGATGTCCACACGGTCCTTTTGCACCATTTTCTCAAACAGCTCTTTGGCCACATCGGGCTTGAATTGATCGTCGGCGATCAACACTTCTGCCGGCAAGCCGCCCAGTTTGCCGCCATTGAGTTTCACAGCCAGCATGAAGGCGTCTCGAATGTCGCTCCCAATGCCTGAGGATGGCCCCGACAAGGTGCTGACAAATCCAACTTTGATTTTGTCTGCCGCATTGGCCCAGGTGCAAAGGCCCAGACACAGGGCGCTGACAATCAACTGAGAGGCAAATTTTCTGGTGCTCATGGAAAACTCCGACGGGTTTTTGAAGAAAAAGACATTCAAGCTCGAGATTGCTAGTTCGGGTTTTCCCTTGCTGGCGAGCCTTTCATCATCTGGACGGTGAAGACAATGAATGTCTGAACGATCACAAACATGATACAGGCAAAGGCCATGAATTGGAGAGTGGATTAGGGAAAACATACCCAAGGGGCAACTCATTGACGAATGATATTATGGGTGAAAATTGATTCCAATATCAATGCACGCAGGCCCCGCGGGGAGACCTGCCCACTGAGAACGGTCGAGGAAAACAATCAATGGCTGAGCGCTCCTTCAAGGAAGAGGTCAAAAAACTCAAACTCGGTGAGGGGGAGGTGTTTCATGGCGAGGGTATCTTGGCCGTCACCAAAGCTTTGCTCGAGTCGGGCGTGTCCTACGTGGCCGGCTACCAAGGCGCACCGATCTCTCACTTGATGGATGTGCTCTCGGATGCACAAGACATTTTGTCCGAACAGGGCATACGCTTTGAGAGCAGTGCCTCAGAAGCCACAGCAGCGGCCACCCTGGCGGCCAGTGTCAATTACCCCTTGCGCGGCGCGGTGACCTTCAAAGCCACGGTGGGCACCAACGTGGCGAGCGACGCCTTGGCCAATTTGTCCTCGGGCGGGGTCTTGGGTGGGGCGCTCATCATTGTGGGGGAGGATTATGGGGACGGCTCTTCCATCATGCAAGAGAGAAGCCACGCCTTTGCCATGAAGTCACAAATGTGGTTGCTCGACCCCAGACCCAATTTGCCCAGCATGGTGCGGGCCGTCAAAATGGGCTTTGAGCTCTCCGAGGCGAGCAACACCCCCGTGATGATGCAACTGCGCATTCGCGCGTGCCATGTGCATGGCCGCTTCAACACCAGCCAAAACCTCAAGCCCCGCTTTGGTTTAAAGCAAGCGCAAGAATCTCCCCAACGCGACGTCTCGCGCATTGTGTTGCCGCCCGCGTCGTTCCTACACGAACAAGAAAAAATTCGCTCTCGTTGGCCCAAAGCCCTCGAGTTCATCGAGCAGCACGAGCTCAATGAGTTTTTTGGACTGGGCCAGCACACCCTGGGCCTGATTGTGCAAGGCGGCATGTACAACACGGTGGTGAGAGCCCTCCAAAGACTGGGGCTGTCTGATGTTTACGGCCGAAGTCAATTGCCCTTGTATGTGATGAATGTCGCCTATCCCGTCGTTCCCAATGAAGTCCTCAAGTTTTGCAAGGGCTTGCAAGCCGTCTTGATGGTCGAGGAGGGGCAGCCCAACTATGTGGAGCAAAACCTGGCCATGATCCTCAGGCATGAAGGCGTGCCCGCAGTCCTTCATGGCAAAGATTTCTTACCCATGGCCGGTGAGTACGTGAGCAGTGTGGTGGAAAAAGGCTTGACGGACTTTTTGCGCCACTACGGTGCCTTCCCCGTGACTCAAATGCCTGTTGAGCCCTCGGGTTTGAGGGGTCAAACGGTTGGATTCGACCCCCAAGCACAACAAGCCGAGGTGATCCAAGCCATTGCACCGCATGTGCATGCTCGCCCACCCGGGTTTTGCACCGGTTGTCCTGAGCGCCCCATCTTCACCGCCATGAAACTCATGGAAAAAGAGGTGGGCTCTCACCACATCAGCGCTGACATTGGTTGTCATTTGTTTTCTATTTTGCCCCCCTTTAACTTGGGCAACACCACCATGGGTTACGGTCTGGGTGCGGCCGGCTCTTCCGCCTTCAACGGCTCGGGCTCGAAGAAGGCCATCGCGATCATGGGCGATGGCGGGTTTTGGCACAATGGCTTGACCTCGGGTGTGGCCAATGCGGTGTTCAATAAAAGCCCCAACCTCACCATCATCGTTGACAACAGTTACACCTCGGCCACTGGTGGGCAAGACGTGCTCTCCTCCAAGGCCAACAATCCCAATCGAAGCACGGGCCACGCCATCGAGCAAGCGGTCAAAGGTGTGGGAGTGAAGTGGGTCAAAATGGTCAGACGCACGTACGACATCGCCGGCATGCGAGACGCCATGAAAGCGGCCTTGAGCAGTGAGATGGAGGGGCCCAAAGTGATCATTGCACAGTCCGAGTGCATGCTCAATAAACAGCGGCGTGAAAAGCCCCTGGCCCGGCAAGCCGCTGCACGCGGCGAGCGTGTGGTGCGCGAAAAATTTGGTGTCGATGAAGACACGTGTACTGGCGACCACTCCTGCATCCGACTCTCGGGCTGCCCCTCCTTGTCCATCAAAGACAACCCCGACCCCTTGCGACGCGAACCGGTGGCCACGGTCTTGGACAGCTGTGTGGGCTGTGGGGTCTGCGGTGAGGCGGCCCATGCGGCTGTGTTGTGCCCGTCCTTTTATGACGCCAAAATCATCTCCAACCCTGGGTTTTGGGAGCGCGTAAGCGCTCAGTTCTCGAGCGCCATCATCGCTTGGGTGCAACACCGCATGGAAGTGCGTTCAATGCGTTGGCGGTTTTAATCATGGCCCACGCACAACCCATCAAGATCGCCATCTTGGCCATGGGCGGTGAGGGCGGTGGCGTCTTGGCCGATTGGATCGTGAGTTTGGGCGAGAGCCAAGGCTACTTGGCACAAACGACCTCGGTGCCAGGGGTTGCCCAGCGCACCGGGGCCACCATTTACTACGTGGAGCTTTTTGCTGAGCATGAAGCCTTGCAAGCGGGCATGCAGCCCGTGCTCGCGCTCATGCCAACGCCGGGCGATGTGGATGTGGTCTTGGCCTCCGAGTTGATGGAGGCTGGCCGTGCTGTGGTGCGTGGTTTGGTGAGTGTGGACAAAACCACCCTCATCACATCGACTCACCGCGTTTACTCGATGACGGAGAAGACCGCCCTGGGCGACGCGCGTGTGGACGCCCACACCTTGATTGAGCAGTCCCGACTCTCGGCCAAGCGGTTTGTGGCGTTTGACATGGCCCAAGTCGCTCAGCACCACCAGAGTGTGATTTCAGCGGTCCTCTTTGGTGCCTTGGCCTCGAGCGGCGTGTTGCCCTTTGCCATCGAAGCCTTTGAGCGCACCATTGAAGTGGCCGCCGTCGGTGTGACTTCTAGCTTGGCGGCGTTCAGGGCTGGGGCGGCGCTGGGCAGCTCGAGTGGCTCGGATGGGCGCCATGAGCAGCACAAAAAGGCAAACCTCGGCACGCCCTTGGCCTCCAAAGCCACGCCTGGGCGCCACCCTGAGATCGACGTGCTGCTCGCGCGCTTAGAGGGCCACTTGCCCGAGTCGGCTCAAGCCTTGGCGCTCGAGGGCTTGAGGCGCTTGGTCGACTACCAAGACACGGCCTACGCCACACTTTATCTGGCGCGTTTGGAGCGGGTTTTTGCGGCGCTCCAAGCCAGCCAAGTCTCCCCAGGGCCACTGTTGGGTGAATGTGCGCGTCATTTGGCGCTTTGGATGTCTTATGAGGACACGGCGCGAGTGGCCGACCTCAAAACTCGGCGTCAGCGGTTTTCTCGGGTGCGGCAAGACGCCCGCGTTGGGCGCGAACAAACGCTTGAAATCCATGAGTACTTCCATCCCCGGCTTCAAGAGGTGTGTGAAACTTTGCCGGCTTGGGCGGGGCGTTTGATATGGGGCTCGGCGTTGTTGCGAGGGGGCATTGAGCGCTTGACGCAAAAGGGCCGCTTGATCCAAAGCACCTCCTTGCTTGGTTTTTTGCTGCTCAGAGTCGTGGCCTTGGCGCGGCATTGGCGACAAAGCACGCTGCGCTACCAAACAGAAAATCAAATGATTGAGGCGTGGCTCGCTCGCATTGAGCGGCTCGTTGCCAACAATCCAGAGCTGGCCCTGGCCTACATCGAGTGCCAAGGTTTGGTCAAAGGCTACAGCGACACCCACGAAAGAGGGGTTCGCCATTACCAAATCGTGGTGTCGTGTTTGGAGCGTTTCCCGCAGATGTCAGCGGCCACGCTCAAAAGCCTGAGGCTCGCAGCCTTGGCCGATGAAGACGGTGAAAAACTTCGCCAAGAAGTTGCTCAATTAGAACTTGACTGGGCTTGAGTGTGATCGAAACCCAGGCCATTAACCCAATAGGAGTTCGCTCGTGACCCAACAGCCCCTGCAAGAAGCGGTCTTGTCCGAGACCGATGCGCTTTACCTCCGCCAAGCCATTCGCTTGTCCCACACCGCTCGCGACAGAGGCAACCGACCCTTCGGTGCGGTGATTGTCGGTAAAAGCGGTGAGGTCTTGGTCGAGTTTCACAACCAGTCCCATGAGAGCCAAGACTGCACCGCCCACGCCGAGACCGGTGCCATTCGCGTGGCCAGTCGAACGCACACCCGCTCCACGCTCATGGAGTCCACCTTGTATGCGTCTGGCGAGCCTTGCGTGATGTGCTCGGGCGCCATCTTCTTATCGGGTTTGCGTCGCGTGGTGTTTGCCCTGGACGCTGTGCGCATGCGTGAGATGCGTGGACTCAAAGAAGAGTACCGCGATCTCGAGTGGTCAATCACCGAGATCTACCAAGCCTCGCCCCACCCCATTGAATGCATCGGGCCGGCTTTGGTGGAGGAGGCGAGCGCTTCGCACCTGGGCTTTTGGCAGCCTTGAGGCGCTGCTCGATCTCAAGCCCCTTGCTATCACTGCGCCCCTGACCCAGGGTTTATTTTTAGGCGGGATTGGCCAGGTCTTGCCAGGTGCTCACCACGCTGTCGGGATTCAATGAAATGGAGCTGATCTTGTTGTCCACCAACCAGCGGGCAAAGTCCGGGTGGTCACTGGGCCCTTGTCCACAAATGCCCACATACTTGCCTTGACGCAGGCACGCTTGAATGGCCAGGGTGAGGAGCGCCTTGACAGCGGGGTCGCGTTCATCAAAGTCTTGAGCCAACAGCTCTAGACCCGAGTCCCGATCGAGTCCGAGAGTAAGTTGGGTGAGGTCATTGGAGCCGATGGAAAAGCCATCAAAATACTGCAAGAAATCATCGGCCAAGACGGCGTTGCTAGGTATCTCACACATCATGATGAGTTTGAGGTCGTTCACGCCGCGCTCAAGGCCAAAGGAGGCCAAACGCTCGGTCACACGCCGCGCTTGCTCAAGGGTTCTGACAAAGGGCACCATCACTTGCACGTTGGTGAGTCCCATGTCAGTGCGCACGCGCTGGATTGCTTCGCACTCCATGGCAAACGCATCGGCAAAACTCTCGCTCAAGTAGCGCACGGCGCCCCTAAAGCCGAGCATGGGGTTTTCCTCTTCGGGCTCGTAGCGGCTGCCGCCAATGAGGGTGCGGTACTCATTCGATTTGAAATCCGACAGGCGCACAATCACGGGCTTGGGCCAAAAGGCGGCCGCGATGGTGGCCACCCCTTCACAGACTTTGTCGACGTAAAAAGCACGAGGCGAGGCGTGTCCCCGGGCGACCGATTCGACTGCTTTTTTGAGGTCGGGGTCGACATTGGGGTAGTCCAAAATGGCTTTCGGATGCACGCCAATGTTGTTGTTGATGATGAACTCCAGCCGTGCCAGGCCCACCCCTTCGTTGGGCAATTGACAAAAGTCAAAGGCGAGATGCGGGTTGCCCACATTCATCATGATTTTGGTCGCAATCTTGGGCATGGTGCCGCGCGTGACTTGGGTGACTTCGGTCTCCAATAGGCCGTCGTAAATCACCCCAGTGTCGCCTTCGGCACAACTGACCGTGACCAAGGCCCCTTCGGTGAGGAGGTCGGTGGCGTTGCCGCAACCCACCACGGCGGGGATGCCCAATTCCCTGGCAATGATGGCCGCGTGACAAGTGCGCCCGCCTCGGTTGGTCACAATGGCGCTCGCGCGCTTCATGATGGGCTCCCAGTTGGGGTCGGTCATGTCAGTGACCAAGACGTCACCGGTTTTGACTTGATCCATCTCCGAGAGGTTTTGCACGATGCGCACAGGCCCAGAGCCAATTTTCTGTCCAATGGCTCGCCCTTGGGTGAGCACGGCGCCTTTGCCTTTTAATTTAAAGCGCTGCTCCACTTGTCCCTTCATCTGGCTTTTGACGGTTTCGGGTCGGGCTTGCAGGATGTAGATCTCCCCATCAACGCCGTCCTTGCCCCATTCAATGTCCATGGCCCGTCCATAGTGAACCTCAATGGCCAGGGCATAGTGAGCCAGTTGCTCGACATCGGCGTCGCTCAAGGAAAAGCGGTTGCGCTGCTCGGTGGGCACTTCAATGGTTTTGACCCACTTGCCGCTGCTGTGTCGCTCCTGATCGGTGGTGAACACCATTTGCTCAAGCTTGGAGCCCAAGGCGCGCCGAATGATGGCTTTTTTACCAGCCCGCAAAGACGGTTTGTGCACATAAAACTCGTCAGGGTTGACGGAGCCTTGTACAACGCTCTCGCCCAGACCCAGGCTTGAGGTGATGAAGACCACGTCTTCAAAGCCCGACTCGGTGTCGATGGTGAACATCACGCCAGCAGCACCCAAGTCGGAGCGAACCATTTTTTGCACCCCCACGGAGAGCGCAACCGTTTCGTGAGCATAGCCCTTGTGAACCCGGTAGCTGATGGCGCGGTCGTTGTAGAGAGAGGCAAAGACCTCTCGCATCTTGCCCAAGATGTGGTCGATACCCGAGACGTTCAAAAACGTCTCTTGTTGACCTGCAAAGGAGGCGTCGGGCAAATCCTCAGCAGTGGCTGAAGAGCGAACAGCAAACGAAGCCCCAGGAGAGCTCTTTTCGAGGAGGGCTTGGGCCGCGCGAATCTCTCGCTCCAAGTCCGCGGGAAAGGGTTGCAGCTCAATCCAATGGCGAATCTCTTGGCCCGCCGCAGCCAACGCACGCACATCGTCTGCATCCAGTCTCGAGAGTCTGTCTTGGATGCGCTGGTCCAAAGACTGGTGGCGCAAAAACTCTCGAAACGCATGAGCGGTGGTGGCAAACCCCGTGGGCACTTTCACGCCTTGGGGCAGCTGAGAGATCATTTCGCCCAAGCTTGCATTTTTGCCGCCAACGGACTCAACATCACTCATCCTTAATTTTTCAAAGGGGACCACCAAGTCGGTGGGATTGAATAAGGTAGACATGAATGCACTGCTCCAAAGTTATACAAAAAAGTTCAGCAGGGGGATCCTGGCCAAGCCCCCCTGGGTCCTCAGTTCTTGTCTGGCGATCCTCGCCCACATGCCTGAGCCTTGACTCAGAGGATAATGACCTCATTTTAGGACGAGGCTGACCCGGGTGGGTGGGCCATGGGGACTTTGAGCGCAAATTGTCAAAAGAAAGTGATGCGATGACCCATCGAAGTGTTTTTTTTATCTCCGACGGCACCGGAATCACGGCCGAGACCTTTGGCAACGCCATTTTGGCCCAGTTCGAAATGAAGCCTCGCCACATTCGGCTGCCCTTCATCGACTCCGTGGACAAGGCACACCAAGCGGTGAGGCAAATCAACCACACGGCCGAGCTCGAGGGCCAAAAGCCCATCGTCTTCACCACCTTGGTCAATATGGAAGTGTTGGCGGTGATTCAAAATCACTGCAAAGGCATGCTGCTCGATATGTTCAGCACCTTTGTGCACCCTTTGGAGGAGGAGCTGGGGATCAAATCGCATCACCGCGTGGGTCGGTTTTCAGACGTGAGCAAAAGCCAGGAGTACCACGACCGCATTGAAGCCATCAACTACAGTTTGGCCCACGATGACGGTCAGCAGCACCGCGACTTGGTGCAGGCCGATGTGATTTTGGTGGGGGTGAGCCGCAGTGGTAAAACGCCCACGAGCCTTTATTTGGCCATGCAGCATGGCTTAAAAGCGGCCAATTACCCGTTGATTCCTGAGGATTTTGAACGCCAACAATTGCCCCAGGCTTTGAGAGAGCATTTGAGCAAAGCTTTTGGTTTGAGTATTCACCCCGAGCGCTTGAGCGAAATTCGAAATGAGAGAAGACCCGACTCCACCTATGCGAGTTTGGCCAATTGTCGTCACGAAGTCGCTCAAGCCGAGGCGATGATGCGCCGCTCGGGTATACGCTGGCTCTCCACCACCACCAAGAGCATCGAAGAGATCGCCACCACCATTTTGCAAGAGATTCGGCCCCAGAGTCTGACCTATTAGATCCGGCTCAAAGGCCTGGCTCTTCTTAAGGAGTGGGCGTATCGGGGGCCTTGGGTTTAGCCCAGCGCGGCGATACCGGCTTTGGCAATCTCGACGTCTTCGTTGGATTTCACACCGCTCACACCCACCGCACCAATCACTTGGCCGTCTTTGATGATGGGCACTCCGCCTTCGAGCATGCCTTTGATCTCTGGGGCGGACAAAAACGCGTAACGGCCGTTGTTGATGACGTCTTCATACATTTTGGTCTCGCGCCGTCCCATGGCGGCGGTGTGCGCTTTGGCCGGTGCCATGTGGGCAGAAAAAGCAGGTGCGCCATCGAGTCGTTGCATCCACAACAAGTGTCCGCCGTCGTCAACGATGGCAATGCTCACGGCCCAGTGGTGTTGGAGCGCATGGTTTTCACACGCGGCGGCGATGGTTTTGAGGTCCTGGAGTTCGAGGTAGTGTTTGGTTTTCATGGTGTTGAGGTTGGAGGTTGGAGGTTGCCGGGCCAATTCCCAAGAAATGCGATTGAATTGGCGTGCCGTGATCGTTTGCCTTCGGGATAGACCGAGGAAGAATTATCATCTTTTTTGTTGAAAAAACGGTCTCCATCGGCTGTCCCCCATGGGTTAAAGAGCCCTTTTTTTGGGGGGGATTGGGAGGATTGGGGGGTGCAATTTGGGGTTTATCCCAGGTTTCTTGACGTGAGCCCCAAGTTTGCGTTCAAATAAACAGCCAAAGCCTTGGGCAACTGTCCCCTTGGGACTTGAAAAACCCTAGAATAGGCCCCATCTGCTTATCGTAGTAACTTTTGGAGAATCCAAGTGAACGACAACTATCAAACCCTTGACTACTCATTT
Source organism: uncultured Burkholderiales bacterium (assembly GCA_903887655.1). GTDB lineage: Bacteria > Pseudomonadota > Gammaproteobacteria > Burkholderiales > Burkholderiaceae_C > Limnohabitans. Next base: position 9,332 of record CAISQQ010000203.1, on the reverse strand, counting down.
GTCAGCACCTCGTTTGAGCAAAGAAACCGAGTGCTGCGCAATACCTATTGGTTATTGGCCTTGAGCATGGTGCCCACTGTGCTTGGCGCTTGGTTGGGTGTCGCCACCGGATTGAGCTTGGCGCTCTCGGGTGGACTTGGATTGGTGGTCTTTTTGGTGGGTGCGTTTGGTTTTATTTACGCCATTGAGAAAACCAAAAACTCGGCCATCGGTGTTCCAGTTTTGCTGGGCTTCACATTTTTCATGGGCATCATGCTCTCGCGTCTCATTGCCATGGTGCTGGGTTTTAAAAATGGCACCGAGCTGGTGATGGTCGCCTTTGGTGGCACCGCTGGCGTATTCTTCATGATGGCGAGTTTGTCCACCATGATCAAGCGCGAGTTGAGCGGTTTGGGCAAATGGCTTTATGTGGGCGTGATGGTGCTCATGGTGGGCAGTTTGATCAATATTTTTGTAGGCTCGAGCGCTGGAATGATGGTCATCTCGATGTTGTCCATCGCCATCTTCAGCGCCTACATGCTCTATGACATCAAGTCCATCATTGATGGCGGAGAGACCAACTACATCAGCGCCACCTTGACCTTGTATTTGGACATCATCAATGTGTTCCAAAGCTTGTTGGCTTTGTTGGGGATTTTTGGCGGCGAGCGCGAATAAGTTTCTCTCTGCGCCTCCCGAACAACCCATGGCTTGGCTGCCATGGGTTTTTTTATGGCCCACTCGACAAGAGTCCCAAGCTGCAAGCCGCGCGATTAACGGCGACAGGCTTGAGAATCGGCCACTTTTTCAAACACCGCCATACTCTCCACGTGAGCAGTGTGGGGAAACATATTGACGATGCCCGCATGCGTCAACGCATAGCCCCCACCTTGCACCAAGTACTGCGCATCCCGTGCCAAGGTGGCCGGGTTGCAGCTCACATAGACGATTCTTTGGGGGGGTGAGAACGCGGGTGTTTGAAGTTCTGCACTCTCGCACGTCGCCGCCGTGGCGTTGTCCAGAGCCTCTGCACCCGTTGGCGTCCAGCCTGGATTGATCAGCGCCACCAAAGCTTTGACCAAGTCATGGGCGCCCTCTCTGGGGGGGTCGATCAACCATTTGTGTGCCTGCTCGAGCCCGAGCAAATCCTCGGGGGTGATGGTGAATAGATTTTTACTGATGAAGGTGGTCTCGGCCAAAGGCCTCGAGCGCAGGCGCTCTTGGGTTTGGGGGGCCGTCCCGTTGGGAATGTGGGTGCGGTTGAGGGCCAAGTTTTCGCGGCTGCGCTCAATGAGTGCTTCGCTGCCTTCAATGCCAATCACACGGCGCGCCAAAGTGGCCAAAGGCAGCGAGAAGTTGCCCAGCCCACAAAACCAGTCAATCACCGTGTCTTGGGGTTCGACCGCCAAGAGCGAAATCGCTTTGTAGACCAACACGCGATTGATGTGGGGATTGACCTGGGTGAAGTCGGTGGGTCGGTAGGGCATCACCACACCAAAATCGGGCAAGGCGTAGCTCAAGGTGTCGTGTTGAATGCGGTAGCGCGGATCTTGGGTCTGCATCAAGTGCACGGTGTCGAGCCCCTTGGGCTGCAACCACCATTGCACTTGGTGGGTCGCACCAAACTCAAGCAACAGCCTTTGGTCGTCTGGGCTCAAGGGCACCATGTGTCTGAGCACCAAGGCGGTCACATGGTCGCCGCAAGCCAATTCAATTTGCGGGCAGTGCGCCCGCGCTTGCAAGGATTCGATGAGCGAGCGCAGCGGCATCAAGAGGGCACTCACGTGCGGGGGCAAGATGGGGCACACCGTCATGTTGGCCACGTAACGACTTTTGCGCTCGTGAAAACCCACCAAAACCTGCCCCTTCTTGCGCACATCTTTGACCGACAGCCGGGCGCGAAAGCGGTAGCCCCAATCGGGCCCCTGGATGGGTCTGAGGATGGTTTGTGGCTTGACATGTCCCAAGTGCGAGAGCAAGTCTTCCAACACGCGTTGCTTGATGGCGACTTGTGCCGACGCGTCGGCGTGCTGCATCTTGCAGCCGCCGCATGAGCCCGCGTGCAGTCCAGCATGGGGGCATTGGGGCTTGACCCTCAAGCACGAGTCTTTGATGATTTCCGTGAGGCTGGCTTTTTCCCAATTGTCTTTTTTGCGATTGACATTGGCCACCACCACTTCAAAGGGCAAGGCGCCATCGACAAACACCACCTTGCCGTCTTCGCGGTGCGCAATGCCTTGGGCCTCCAAGTCCATGGACTCGATGGTCAACCATTTGGACAGGGTGGGTGGGCTGGTGTCGTTCATGTCAGGCTTTGAGAGAGGAAGGGGGTTGGCGTCGAGCTGGGGCCCAACCCGAGAGGTAAAGCGCAGGGGGGTGAGGTCCGCGCCAAGAGCCGAGCGTTCAATGTGGCGGCAAGAACTTGAGGGGGTCCACCGGTTTGCCCAACTTTCTGATTTCGAAGTGCAAATTGACCTGTTCGCTGTCGGTGCTGCCCATTTCAGCAATCTTTTGACCTCTCTTGACCGATTGATCCTCTTTGACCAACAAGGTTTGGTTGTGTGCGTAGGCACTCAAATAGGTGTTGTTGTGTTTGAGAATGACCAAATTGCCGTATCCCCGAAGTCCGTTGCCCGCATAGACGACTTTGCCGTCGGCGGCCGCCAAAACCGCGTCCCCTGTTTTGCCGCCAATGTCCAGGCCTTTGAGGGTTTTGCTCTCGTCAAAATAACTGATGACATTGCCATGCGCTGGCCAAGCAAAGCTCAACTCATCGCTGCCCTCCAAGGCTGGAGACGACGCGCTAGGAGAGGCCACCGCGCTTGGACGCGGTGCCATGGGGTTGGGCGCGGCTGCTGGCGCACTGGCGGCACTTGGCAAGGCTGTGGCAGGAGGCGGCACGATCACTGTGCTGGTCACGGGTTGCACTATCACCCCTGGATTGGGCGAGTCAACGCTGTAAGAGGGCGCGGCTGCACTGCCTTGCACCGAGGTGCTGGGGGGTTGCACGCGCAGCTGCTGGCCCACTTCCAGTGAGTTGGGGTTGTCGAGGTTGTTCCAGCGGGCCAAATCTCGCCAGTTTTGTCCCTGATCGAGCCCGATGCGAATGAGGGTGTCACCCGGCCTCACCGTGTAAAACCCGGGTTGATCGGGTGGGGGGGAGGCCATGCGCTCAGGCGCTGGTTTGGCCTGGGGCATGGAGGACCAAATGGTTTGGGTTTTGGTGGCTTTGCGCTCTTCGACAGGGGCGGGCACTCGGCGAGAAGAGTCCAGTCCCGAGCAGCTCACCAATGCGAGCAACAGGGCGCAAATCCACAGCCGCTCAGGGCCTTGGAGAAGCTTTAAAAAATTCATCATGTCAAATCCCTTTGCATCATGCAACGCCCGATTTTAGGGGCACAAAATGAACCGGCTCAAGGACCTGGCGTTGAAGGCCTTGCGGTGTTTTATCGATCACCAAGAGGCTTTGGCTCGCGCCCTCGCTCGACCAGGGCGCGACCAAACGCCCGCCCATGGCCAGTTGATCAATCCACGCTTGGGGCACCGTGTCGCCGCCGGCGGCAGAGATGATGCCGCCATAGGGCGCTTCGCTCGGATGGCCGAGCATGCCGTCGCCAAAAATCAGCGTGACATTGTGCAGCTCTAGCGGCGTCAAGTTCTCGATGGCTTTATCGTGCAGGCCCTTGAGTCGTTCAATGCTGAAGACGGCCTTGCTCACCTCACTGAGCAAGGCGGCTTGATAGCCGCAACCGGTACCAATCTCCAGGACTTTGCCGATTTTGCCGTTGATGAGTAAATTCTTGCCGCCTCTGAGCAGCGCAATCATTCTGGCTACCACATTGGGCTTGGAGATGGTTTGACCCAGCCCGATGGGCAGGCTCGTGTCCTCGTAGGCTTGGTTGACCAAAGCGGTGTCGACAAAGCGATGGCGCTCGACCTTGCCCATGGCCTTGAGCACCCACTCGTCCTCCAAGCCCTGCAGGGCCAGTTTTTGCACCATGCGCTCGCGCACTTTGGCCGAATCCAGTCCTATACCACTCGGTGTGGTGTTGATGGGGGTTTTGACTTTTTGGGCCAGGCCCGCCGCAGGCAAGACCTTGGTGGCAGACAACTGGGTGCTGGGTGGTGTGTGGGTTTGACCAAAATCCACCTTGGCAGGAAAACCAGGGCGTTTTTTCATGCCAAACGCTGGCCTTGAAGGGATGCACCCCAAGTCGATAAGCTCTCGTGCTCGGTCAAATCCACCTGCAAGGGCGTGATCGAGATGAAGCCGGCGCGGGTGGCGTGAAAATCCGTGCCTTGGGCATCGTCCTTGGCGGCTCCCGCGCCACCAATCCAGTACATGGTCTCACCCCTGGGGTTTTCTTGGGTGATCACGCGCTCAGCGGCATGGCGGCGACCCAAGCGGCAGATTTGGAAACCCTGGTGCTCCTCGCGGGGCAAGTTGGGCATGTTCACATTGAGCAACCAAGGGGCCGTTTTTTGGCCAGGGGCTTGGGAGAGTTTGCCTTGAGAGATGAGCGCATCGACGATTTCTCGGGCGCGAAGGGCGGCCTCGTCCAAGTGCTGCCAGCCTTTTTTGACCTGTGAGAAGGCAATGGCGGGGATGCCCATGAGGTACGCCTCCATGGCCGCGCCTACCGTGCCGGAGTAAATGGTGTCATCCCCCATGTTGGCGCCATTGTTGATGCCAGAGATGACCAAATCAGGTCGAAAGTCGAGCAGTCCAGTCAAAGCGATGTGCACACAATCGGCGGGTGTGCCGTTGATAAAGCGGGTGTGCGCGTTGGCTTGGCTCACGTACAAGGGAGAATTGAGCGTCAATGCATTGGATTTGGCGCTGTTGTTTTGCTCGGGGGCAACCACCATCACGTGCCCCATGTCTTTGAAGGCCTCGTACAAGGCAAGAATACCGGGGGCCTGGTAGCCGTCGTCATTGGAGACCAAAATGTTCATGAGGTGCGGTAATAGGAGGGTGAGCAGTGCAAACGGATGGGCCTGGGTGTGGAATCGGTCGGTTTGAGTTCGACTCGACCCCGCTCATTGTAGAGCCTCCACTATCGCCAGAGGATGCCCTTTTTCTCGACCACCTGGGGCCCTCATCCCGACGGCCCATGGTGCTTTGGCGAGGGGCCCATCCTCTTCATGGGCTCTTGGCGCACACCAGTGGGTGTGTTTTTCGGCGAAAACCCCACTCTTTGACCCGCAAATGGGTCTTGGAGGGCAAAACTGGCCCATCTCATGAGAAATGGGCTATAATCGTGGGTTTTCCCTTGCCACATCACAATTTAGACGCTGTGAGTGGCTCAATCCACAAGGAGAGTCTATGCGTCATTACGAAATCATCTTAATGATCCACCCGGATCAAAGCGAACAAGTGCCTGCGATGCTTGAGCGTTACAAAAGCCTCATCACCACCGGTGGTGGAACGATTCATCGCATTGAAGACTGGGGACGCCGCCAGTTGACTTACATGATCAACAAGTTGGCCAAGGCCCACTATTTGTGTGTCAACATCGAGGCCTCCAAAGAAATCATGGCCGAGTTGGAGCACGCTTTTAAATTCAACGATGCAGTCTTGCGTCACTTGACCGTGGTCAAGTCCAAAGCCGAGACGGGTCCTTCATCCATGATGAAGACTGTTGAGCGCGAGGAAGCCAGAAAGACCCAGCAAGCTGAGTTCCAAGCCTAATCCACACCCTTTTGGCTTGATGTGAATCGTTTGGTTTTAACCGCCAGTTTGGTTGAAATCTCGACCATGAGGTACACACCGGCAGGCTTGCCTGCCATCGATGTCTTACTGGAACACGTTTCTCATCTTGAAGAGGCCGGTCTGGAGCGGGTCGTGAAAGCGACCCTCAAGACCCGAGCCTTGGGGGATTTGGCCAAAACCATCAGCGCCTTGCCCTTGGGCAGTGAGCGTCAATTTGAAGGTTTTTTAGCCACGCCCAACCAGACCAAAAGTGTGATTTTTCATTTGACCCAGATTCAACCCATTTCATAGGAGCCAAGACCATGGCCACATTTAAAAAGTTCAACAAAGACAAGCGCCCCAAGCGCAACACCCAGTCGCTGCTCTTTAAGAGAAAGCGCTTTTGCCGCTTCACTGTCACAGGCGTGGAAGAAATCGACTACAAAGATATCGATACCTTGAGAGACTTCATTGCTGAAAACGGCAAGATCATTCCTGCTCGTTTGACAGGAACTCGTGCCATTTTCCAGCGCCAACTCAATACCGCCATCAAGCGTGCACGCTTTTTGGCCATGTTGCCTTACAGCGACCAACACCGCATCTAAGAGGGACTTATCATGCAAATTATTCTTTTAGACAAAGTGGTGAATTTGGGTGCCCTGGGCGAAATCGTCCGAGTCAAAGATGGCTACGCCCGCAACTTCCTCATCCCTTCTGGTCGCGCTCGCCGTGCCACGGCCCAGGCCATTGAAGAGTTTGAGAAAAAACGCGCGGAGCTTGAGAAACTCGCCGCCGAGAAATTGGCCGAAGCCCAAGCTTTGGGCGAGAAACTGGCTGGCACCACCCTCAAAGTGACACAAAAAGCCGGTGTGGACGGCCGCTTGTTCGGTTCAGTCACCAATTTTGACATCTCTGAAGAGTTGGGTAAAACCGGCTTTAAAGTGCCCAAGTCTGCTGTTCGCATGCCCACAGGCCCCATCAAAGTGGTGGGTGACTCCACGGTGAGCGTGTCATTGCACACCGATGTGGTGGTCGAAATCACGGTGAGTGTTTACGGCGAAACCGCCTAAGCCAACTCGCAGGCATTGAGCCGTTGCCTTGGCGCACGGCCCTTGCAGTGGGTCTCACGCATCTCCATCCAAGTTCACGCTTGGGTGGATTTTTTTTGTTTTTTCCCTCTAAGCTCACAGGGGGAACACCCCCGCACGGAGCCCCTCAGGTGGTGCAGACACGAGTGGCTTGCAGGTTTTTGAGTTGTTGACAGTTTATCCACAGCATTTGCACAAGGTTAGCGCGTGACTTGGGGTTGGAAAAAGTTTACGATTCACCTTCGCTTCAAAGGCCCCAGTGCATGTCTGCAGTTCTCTCCCCATTTGACCCCAGTCCTTATTCCGATCCCGCGGCTGCGCAGTTGCGCATCCCGCCGCATTCGATGGAGGCTGAGTCGAGTGTGCTTGGTGGGCTCTTGCTGGACAACGCCTCTTGGGACCGCGTGGGAGACTTGTTGGTGGAGAACGATTTTTATCGTTTTGAAAATCGGTTGATCTTCTCGTCGGTCGCCGCACTCATCAATGCGAACAAGCCCGCTGATGTGATCACGGTCTACGAGTCCTTGCAAAATATGGGCCGAGCCGAAGAGGTTGGTGGACTGTCGTATTTGAACTCCTTGGCGCAGTATGTGCCAAGTGCCGCCAACATTCGTCGCTATGGCGAGATCGTGCGTGAGCGCTCCATCTTGCGCAAACTCGTGACAGCCAGCGACGAGATCGCCACCCATGCCTTTAATCCGCAGGGCAAGCAAGTCGACCAAATTTTGGATGAGGCCGAGCAAAAGATCTTCAACATTGGTGAAGAAGGCTCACGCATGAAGCAAGGCTTTCAATCGATGGATGTCTTGACGCTCGAGCTCATGGATCGCATCGATGAGATGTCGCAAAACCCCAATGACATCACCGGTGTGCCGACGGGCTTTTATGACCTTGACCGCATGACCTCGGGCTTTCAGCCGGGAGACTTGATTGTGCTGGCCGCTCGGCCTTCCATGGGCAAGACCGCTTTGGCGATCAACATTGCCGAGCACGTCGCCGTTGAGGAGCAACTCCCCGTGGCGGTGTTCTCCATGGAAATGGGTGCCTCACAGTTGGCCATTCGTATTGTGGGCTCCATTGGCCGCATTGATCAGGGTCATTTGCGCACGGGCAAGCTCAGCCAAGACGAGTGGCCCAAGCTCACCGAGACCATTGAAAAACTGAGAAATATTGCCCTGCACATTGACGAGACACCAGGCCTCACGCCCAATCAGTTGCGCAGCAATGCCAGAAAGCTGGCGAAACGCTGCGGCAAACTCGGCCTGATCGTTGTTGACTATTTGCAACTGATGTCAGGCTCATCCAGCGAGGGCGACAACCGCTCGACCGAGCTCGGTGAGATTTCACGCGGCCTTAAAATGCTCGCCAAAGAGTTGCAGTGTCCTGTCTTGGCGCTCTCGCAGCTCAACCGAAGCGTGGAGACACGAAACGACAAGCGCCCGATGATGAGCGACTTGCGCGAGTCAGGTGCCATCGAGCAAGATGCCGATGTGATCATGTTCATCTACCGCGATGACTATTACAACAAGGACAGCAAAGAGCCCGGTGTCGCCGAAGTGTTGATCACCAAGCACAGGAACGGGCCCACGGGCGTTGTCAAACTCACCTTCCTCAAATCCATCACCAAGTTTGAGTCCATGGCTTCAAGTGGTGGTGACTATTGATCACCAAAGGCCCTCGCCATGAACATTGTTGAAAGTTTTGCCGACATCTCTCGCTTTGTGGCGTTGCGCCGAGATATTCACGCCCACCCAGAGCTCGGTTTTGAGGAGCACCGTACCGCCGCCTTGGTGGCACAGTTGCTCAGCGAATGGGGCTTGGAGGTCCACACAGGTGTGGCCGGCACGGGTGTGGTGGGCGTGCTCAAGCGCGGACACTCAACGCGCTCGATTGGTCTTAGAGCCGACTTGGACGCTTTGCCGCTGCAAGAGGATAACCACTTTGCGCACCGCTCACTCAACGACGGACGCATGCACGCGTGTGGTCATGACGGCCACACCACCATGCTCTTGGCCGCTGCTTGGCATTTGTCACAAGCAAAGACCGAGTGGGATGGCTGTGTGAATTTCATCTTTCAGCCCGCCGAAGAAATGGGCAAAGCTGGCGCCTTGAAGATGATTCAAGATGGCCTTTTTGAGCGCTTTCCTTGCGATGCGGTGTTTGCCCTGCACAATTTTTATTTGGACGGTGTCGCACACTTTGCCACCAACCATGGCGCCTTGATGGCCTCGAGCAACACTTGGCGCGTTGACATTCACGGCCAAGGTACCCACGCCTCCTTGCCCCACACGGGAATTGACCCGGTGGGCGCCACCATCAATTTGGCGCAGCAACTGCAAAGTTTGGTGCCCCGGGTGGTGAGCTCAACCGAGCGAGCTCTCTTGGCCGTGACGCAAATCCAGGGCTCTGGTGCACCCAACGTCATCCCCGATGTGGCCTGGGTGGGTGGCACCGTGAGAACGTTCTCTGAAAGCGTGCTCGATGACATTGAAGAGGCCATGCGCCAACTCGCTCTAGGCGTGGCGCAAGCCCACGGCTGCCGCGCTGAGGTGAGTTTCAAGCGCGCCTCTCCT
>CAISQQ010000202.1 GCA_903887655.1 uncultured Burkholderiales bacterium | reverse complement strand
GGCCACATTGGGGATGCCCAACAACTCCAAGTACTCGGGAAAGCTTTGAAGCGCGTATTTTCTGAGCAACTCTTCGTTGAGCGTTCCCGACTCAGCGCCATTCACAAAGAAGGCCAATAAACTTGAAATGAGGAGTGTTTTTTTCATGGCGATGAGTTAGGAGAGGTTGCGGTTGGTCCAGAGGTGCTCAAATTGCGCGATCGCCGTGATCGGGCATCTTGCGCGCGGCTTCTTGTTGGCGACAAAAAAGAAGACGCGCCATCATCGGTCGCATTCAGGCTCGAAGCGTTTCATGAGCCCCAGGTTTGAAGAATTATAGGTTTGATTCTCCCGCGATCGATACCATGATGACCCTTAGCGGCTCGACGTCCTTGCAGTCCACTGTCTTGGGCAGAGGGCCAGTTCTATAATGAGGGCGAATCCTCACTTAAAACATGATCCCCTGATGACGCTCCTCAAGACCGAAAAGATCAACCACTCGCTCTTGAAGCTTTGGGTGATGTGCTTGGGGGTCTTGATGGCTTTTGGGGTGACGGCCAAGGACTTCACCGTGGGCAGCAAAAGCTTCACGGAGTCTTACATCCTCTCGGAGTTGATTGCCAAGACCGTTGCCGACCAAGCTCATGTTCAAACCCTGGCCAAGCAAGGCATGGGCTCGACAGGCATCGTGTTCAATGCCTTAAAAACCGGCGACATCGATGTGTATCCGGAGTACTGGGGAACCTTGACCCAAGAAATACTGGGCATCCAAGACAAGTCCAGCCTTGACGAGGTCAATGAGCGTCTTCGCCCCTGGGGTTTGCAAGCCGGCGTATTTTTAGGCTTCAACAATGCCTACGCCTTGGCCATGCCCCGCGCTTTGTCGGATCAAACCCACATCAAGTCCATCGCCGATCTTCAAGGCCACACCGAACTTCGTTTGGGCTTGTCGCATGAGTTTTTGGCTCGCAAGGACGGCTGGCCTGGAGTCTCGAGTGCTTACCATTTGGGCGCATTCAAACCCGTGGGCATCGAGCACGGATTGGTCTATCAAGCCGTTGCCCATCACAAGATTGATGTGATTGATGCTTACACCACCGATTCGCGCTTGATCGATGGGGGCTTGGTGCTGCTAGAGGACAATCAACAGGTGTTCACGTCCTACCAAGCTTTGCTGCTCTTTCGGACACAGGCGATCAAAGACCACCCGCAAATTGTGCAGGCCATGCGCGCCTTGGAGGGCAAGCTATCGAATGAAGCCATGCAGTCCTTGAATGCCCAGGTGGAGCTCGAGCACCAAGACGCCAGAGCAGTGGCCGAGGCTTTTTACAAGCGCACTTTTCAAGTCAGTGCGGCTCAGCTCGCCAGCGGCGCGCCACTGCAGTCCGATTGGGGCCATTTTGTTGAGTTTTTGACCCATGGCGACTTTTGGCGCTTGAGCCTGCAGCACAGTGAGTTGGTGATTCTTTCTTTGATCTTGGCCATTGTGATGGGCGTTCCCATCGGGGTGTGTATTTATTACGTCCCTCGGGTGGGCAAGCCACTGCTCTACGGGGTGAGTCTCTTGCAAACGATTCCCTCACTCGCTTTGTTGAGTTTTTTGATTGTTGCCGTCAACTCCATCGGCTTTTTGCCCGCCTTCATGGCCTTGTTCCTCTACGCCTTGCTCCCGATCATTGAAGCCACACAGTCGGGATTGAGATCGGTGGACCGCTCGGTGATTGAAGCGTCCAAGGCTTTGGGAGCGGGGTTTTGGCCTCAGTTGTGGCGCATCGAGTTGCCCTTGTGCAAGTCGTCCTTGTATGCCGGCGTGCAAGTCGCGGCCGTTTGGACCACGGGCACGGCCACCATTGCGTCTTTCGTGGGGGCGGGTGGCTATGGCGAGCGAATCGCCCAGGGGCTGTCCACCAACAACACCGAGATGATGCTCGAAGGCGCCATTCCTTCGGCCGTTTTTGCCCTCTTGATGCGCAAACTCATCGATGCCATTGAGCACTTCAATGACTCGGATGCGGCGTGAGGTGAGATCGAGCTCAGGGTTGGCTTGCGCGCTAGGCCTGCTATCAGCTGGGATCCTTGGCCAGCCTGAGACCCGTCAATTGCCAGCGGGCGTGGGAGGGAAAG
>CAISQQ010000201.1 GCA_903887655.1 uncultured Burkholderiales bacterium | reverse complement strand
TGGACCCCTCCATTGAGATCAATGAAAGCTTAAAAAAATGACGCAATCTATACAGCCCGAAGTGCACATGGTCAAAGTCAGGGATGGTGTTGAAATTGGCGTGGCCATTTATCGCCCCGCCCATGGGGGGCCATTCCCCAGTCTTTTTGCCGCTTCGCCCTACCGCTTTGACAACAACACCCTGCCAGCGAGTCCCCAGTTTTTATGGCGAGAGACGGGCCCTATTGATTTGTACGTCAACGAAGGCTATGTCTATGTGCACATGGATGTGCGCGGCTCGGGTCGATCAGGTGGACACTTTGGCTTCATGGACGCCAACGACGCCAATGACATGCACGATGTGATCCAATGGGTGGCTGGGCAGGCCTGGTCCGACGGTCAAGTGGGCAGTATTGGGCAGTCCTACTACTGCATGCTGCAGTGGTTTTTGGGCAAAGCCGCACCCCCAGCGCTCAAATGCATTGGCGCGCACGACGGCTTGGCCGATGCCTACCGTGCCGGTGTCTACCACGGTGGTATTGCTTGTGATTTTTTCCCAGGCTACTGGTGGTATCAAAATCGATTCATCAATCGATTCCCAGCCCAAGGGCCTGGACGCGAACAAGACGACGACCTCACCCAGATGTTGGCGTCTCACCCCACCTATGATGATTTTTGGCGTGAGCGCTCGGCTTGGGAGGTCCTGGACCAAATCAAGGTGCCCTTGTATTCCAGTGGGGTGTGGTCCAAGATGCAGTTGCACACCCGAGGCAATATCGACGGCTATTTGAAGGCGGCAGGGGACAAAAAATTAAGAATGTCGGGGGCCCCCAATGCGTGGGGAGCCGCGGCTGAGTTCGCCAGTGAGCAATTTCACCGTGAGGTCTTTTTGCCTTTTTACGACCACTACTTGAAAGGCAAAGAGACCAACTACCTACAAAGACCCCCGGTTCAATACGCCGTGCGTGCTGCACTTGAGACGGGTATGCGTGAGTCTGAGGTGTGGCCGCCCAAAAACATTGACTACACGCCTTTTTACTTGAACGCTCAAAAGACGGGGAGTGTGACCTCTTTGAATGACGGCAGCTTGTCGCGTGAAGCGCCAGCGGCAGACCCCGCCACCACCTATGCCTACCCCAACCCAGGCTGGGTCGCCGGGGTGGTGGGTTTTGGGCCCACCGGACCACAAGGCGGCTTTGACTCGGCCAGACGGGTGCTCACCTTCACGACAGCAACTCTTGAAAAAGACTTGGAGATCGCTGGACCCATCAAGCTCACGCTGTACGCCTCGTCAACCGCGAGTGATACCGACTTCTTTATCAAAGTGTCTGATCAGTTCCCACAGTCGCCCGAAGACCGCACCAAAACATTGAATCCATTTGCTGAGCTCGTCTCCAGAGGCTGGCTCAAAGCCTCGCACCGCGCCTTGGATGAAGCCTGCAGCACCGATATGGTTCCTCGGCAAAGTCACACCAACCCCCAGCCGCTCAAGCCCGGTGAGGTCTATGCCTTTGAAATCAGCATCGAGCCCATGGCGTATTTATTCAAGGCGGGCCACCGAATTCGTCTGGAAATTGTCAATGGCGATTCACCAGCGACCGAAGCTTTGTGGCCGCACTACTATCGGCCCGACAAAATGGGTCAAGACACGGTCCACCATGACGCAACCCACGCGTCTCGTTTAATCTTGCCAGTGGTGATTCGGTGATGCAGTGAAGTGTCTTCAATCGGCGCCCCCCTGATCGTGACACCACGATCAGGCGGGCGTTGGTGCTCAAAGCATTTTTTGCAGGCTGGGCATGACGTCTGCAGCGAAGCGAGCTTGGTTCCTTTGGGTGAGTTCATTGCTCAGCGTTCCGAATTGAAGCATTGAGACGAAATTGCCCAAATTGGTTTTTTCTTTGACCTCTTTGATTTGCTGCACAATGGTCTCAGGCGTGCCCACCAAGACGGTGCCCAACTCCATGAGGCGCTCCAAGCTTTGGCGTTGATTGGGGCCACCAAATCCACCTCGGCCAATGGCTTTTTTGGTGGCAATGATTTTCTTCAACGATTCAATCGAGGTGTAGCCCGGTGGCAAGAGCATCTCCATGGGCAAGGTCAAGTAGTCGTTGAACAAGGCCTCGATGGCTTCGCGTGACTCTTGCATGGCTTTCTCCACCGTATCGGCCACGTAAACCGGCGCGGCCCAGCCCAATTGAGACGATTGGGCTTCATAGCCATATTTTTGGGTCTGATCTCGGTAGGCCAGCAAGTTCTTGATGACCGCTTCTCGTGCAGAAAAAGTCACCAAGAAGGGGTACTTCCGGCTGGGATCGGCTGCCCATTCGATGGTTTCAATGGAGCCTTGGGACGGAATCCAAATCGGGGGGTGGGGTTGGCGATAAACCCGCGGCCACAAGTTCACGTAGTTCAAGTTGTAGTGCTCGCCCTCCCAAGCAAAGGGTCCGGGCTGAGTCCAGGCCTTGACAATCAAGTCATGCGCCTCGTGGAAACGCTCGTGGGAGTAAAAAGGATTGACGGTGGTCGAGTGGTACTCGGCGCCGATGCCGCGCACAAAGCCGGCAATGATGCGCCCGCGTGACATGTTGTCAAGCATGGCGAACTCTTCGGCGATATTGATGGGGTTGTTGACCAAGGGCAAAGCTCGCCCGAGTATGGCGATGTTGATCTTTTTGGTGCGTTGAATCAAGGCACTCGCAATCAAATTGGGAGCGGGCATCAAGCCATAGGCGGTTTGGTGGTGCTCATTGACACACACCCCGTCAAAACCCAAAGGCTCTGACTGCGCGAGCAAGTCAATATAACTTTCATAGTCATGAGCGCCTTTTTCTGGGTCATAAAAGGTATTGGGCAAGACCACCCAAGCCGATCGATGTGCTTTGGATGCGGGCACATCCAAGCCGCGATAGGGCATCAAAGTGAAGTTGAGAACTTTCATGAAGAATGTTTTCCTAAGAATGTTTTGATCAAATGGGCGGTTTCTGCGGGTTTTTCACTCACAGGCGAGTGACTGCACTCGCTCAGGACGGTGCAGTCTTGGGTATGAAGGGCATCGGCCCACATTTGGGCGTACGCTTTGGGGATGAGTCCGTCGTGCTCACCCCAGATGACTTGCGTGGGCACCTTGATGCGGTGCAACCATTTCTTCAACTCAGGGTTAAAAAGACGCGGATGCCAGGCGAGTTTGGCAAAGGTGAATTTGTTTCTCACCATGATTTCGGCCTCTTCAAGGCTGGGTTGTGCGTTGAGACGCTTTTCTTGAACCGCAGGGTCAAAAATCAACTTTTTGATCGATTCTTCTGCATTCCAAATGAAGACGTCACCCATGGGGTGGCCCTCGAGTCGCAAGCCCGCACTCGAGATGAAGCTCAAGCTTCGGATGTGCTGGGCATTTCGGGTGGCGATCTCTGCGGCGAGCCATCCACCGATGGAGTGGCCCACCACATCAAAACCTTCTTTGGGGGCATGTTCATCCAAGAAATCGAGATAAAACATGGCCAAATCGGACATGTTTTTAATGAACGCTGGGTTGTCCGACACGCCAAAACCAGGGTGATCAGGAACCCACACATCGTGACCTTGTGCCAATTCTTGGAAAAATGGGCTCCATTCTGAAACGCCTCCAGCGCCATGGAGAAATAAGATGGCGCGACCTTCACCTTGACGGCGCAGGTTCAAGTTAACGCTGCCAACGCGGCAGGAACGGATGATGTCTGACATGGATAGACCTTAAAAACAATGATTGGATAGGTGGGGGCGCTTTTATTCGGCGATCGCTTTGAGGTTGCCTTCTTTGACCACTCGGCGCCACCTCACCAAGTCTGCTTTCATGATCTCGGTGAAAGCCTCTGGGGTGGTGGGGGTGGGTTCAAAATTCAAATTCTTTAATTTCTCTCGAATATCTGGACTCTCGACCAAGGCCAAAATCTCAGCGCTCAACATGTTCACGATGGGCTTGGGTGTGTTCGATGGGGCGAGCATGCCGAACCATGGAAAGGCATCGAAGTTGGGAAAACCGGATTCAGAAATGGTGGGTAAATTGGGCAAGCTGGCCAGTCTTTTAGAGGACGCGATGGCCAGCATTTTGACTTTGCCGCTTTTTGCAAAGGGGGCCACGTTGTTCATCATGTTAAAGAAGATGGGAATTTGACCTGAGACCACATCCGTGAGCGCCGGTGAGCAACCCTTGTAGGGAACGTGCACCATGTCGATTCCAGCGCTGATGTTGAGGAGCTCGCCGGCCAAGTGCAAGGGCGTGCCGTAGCCGCAAGATGAAAAACTGTATTTCTTGGGATTGGCCTTGACCAAGGCAATCAATTCATCCATGCTGTTGGCGTTCACGCTCGGGTTGATGCCCACCACCACGGGTGAGCGGCCAAAAATTCCGATCGGGGCAAAGTCCCGCATGACATCAAAGGTGAGGTTGGCGTTAAAGCTCGCCCCCACCGTGAGTTGATCATTGGTCACGAGCAAGGTGTAGCCATCAGCGCTTGACTTGGCCACAAAGTCAGCCGCGACCGATCCACCCCCACCGCCCTTGTTGTCAACGACAAAGGGTTGAGAGAATTTTTCGCTTAATTTTTGCGCAAACATCCTGCCCAAAATGTCAGTGCCGCCACCCGTTGCTGCGGCCACGATCACTTTCACCGGTTTGTTGGGATAGGCATTTTGGGCGTGGGTGAGTGTGAATGCGCTGCTCAAGATCAACGTCAAAACCGATAAAAAAGTGTGCTCAATGCGCATGTCAACTCCGTCAAATGGTGTTGCGAATTTTCATCTTTTTAGGGTGAAATGGTGAATCGAAGAAACCCTAGGTTCTCAGCAAGATGCTGGTCAGTTGTCGTGAATGGCATGAATCCCCATGCTGACTGGGGAAAACCATAGTCGGTTTGACATCGTCCATCTGAGAAAATCATGTGTATACGAACAATTTCCATGCGGACAATGTCGGCCTTTCTACTTTTTAACGGAATTCTTAATTCATGAGTGAAATCAATCGACCCTTTGTCCTTGGGATTGGCGGCACCACGCGAGCGGATTCGACCACCGAAAAAGCGCTGCGCGTGAGCTTGGAGGCGGCCAAGCAGCATGGGGCGCAAGTGCACATGCTTTGTGGAGCGGATCTGGAGTTTCCCATGTACGCGCCGCACCTGAAGGATCGCAGTGCGAAAGCACTGGCATTTCTCGCACAACTCAGTCGTTGCGATGGTTTGATCATCGCCTCTCCCTCCTACCATGGCAGTATTTCCGGCTTGATTAAAAATGCCATTGACTACATTGAGGATTTGCGCGAAAGCGATCGTGTTTATCTGAACGATTTGCCAGTGGGTGTGATTGGTTGTGGTGCCGGTTGGCAAGGGGCGACTCAGGCGGTGAGCCATTTGCGGACCATGGTTCACGCGCTAAGAGGCTGGCCAACACCGATGGGTGCGGTTCTCAACAGTTCTACCCCCTTGTTCAATGAGCAAGGGGTGTGTATCGATGCTGGTGCCCTGGGTCAGTTGAAGTTGGTGGGTGAGCAAGTTGTGCAGTTCGCCAGCATGAAAATGCGCCCAACTGTTGAAGTGGCCGCCTAAGTAGCGGATTTTTTGCTCGGGACTCGTTTGCGAGTAGGCTGTTTAGTCTTGATGGGCGTGTCAACTTCGGCGTTTTCATGG
>CAISQQ010000200.1 GCA_903887655.1 uncultured Burkholderiales bacterium | reverse complement strand
GAGTTCACCCAGTTTGACTTGTCGAAGTTGGGCTTGTTTGTTTTTGTCGATGACGTACACCGCGATCAGCTCCGAGCGGTAAATCACCGCATCTCTTGGCAGCCAAAGGCGCTCTTGTTCTGACTCCAGGCCATGAAAAATAACACGGGCAAAGGTGCCTGGTATGAGATCCAATGAAGCGTTGGGCAAGGGGATTCGCATCTCAATGCTGTGGGTGAATGCGTCCACATTGGGGATCCATTGGTATGTGGGTACTTTTTGGGGCGTCTCGAGCTTGGGAACGCTTGGGATTTCATACTCAAGATGGGCTTGATTGCCCAGTTTTGACTGAATGCTTTGAGCGACAAAGGCCTTGAGTCGAAGTGACTTGGGGTCATACAAGGTGATCAATGCTCTGCCTGGCATGGCCAAATCACCGAGAGCGACATTCACTTCAATCACGACAGCGTCATAGGGGGCCTTGAGGGTGTAAAAACTCGAGTTGTTGTGTGCGGAGCTGTTTTGTGCTTCAAGCGCTTTGACCTGGGCAAGGGCCCCGTCATATTGAACTTCGGCCCGATCAAAGGCGGATTGGCTGACATATTCCTTGGCGAGCAGTTGTTTTTTTCGCTCAAAGTCCTTGGCTGCGGCATTCAGATTGGCCTTGGCAGCTTGAAGCTGCGAGGCACTCAAGAGGATGTCATTTTGAGCCGTTGAGTTGTCAAGTCGCACCAAAACTTGGCCGACTCGGACTCGGTCACCTGGTTGAACTTGGAGTGCCAACACGGATGCTGAAACTTGGGAGGACAAGGTTGTTTGTCGAACGGCTTCCACCACTGCATCTACGCGCAGTCCCAATCCTTTCGAGTCGCCTGTCGAGCTGACGGTCACCGTCCTCAATGGGTTTTGGGCATAAACACCTTGGGTGAGCCAACCATTGAGCGTTAAAGCGGCGAGGAAAATTGCACACTTGACCTGTTGCATGGGGAGTCCTTGAAGGAGATGGGGATCTTGATTTCTTTATTCAACTATTTAACTATATATCGAAATATGTAAATAGTACAGTAGAATTTACAAATCGCACGAATTGCTTCAATCAAAGGGCCATGATCGCTTGGATTGAAGAGATGCACTTAATGCAAAACAACCAATGGGCAAATAACCATGGAAAACATCCCCCCCGAAGCCTTAGAAGAAGTGGCCGACTACTTTAAGGTGCTCTCCGAGCCCACACGACTTCATCTCTTGAATATTTTGCGCCAGGGTGAGAAAAGTGTCGGTGAATTGGCCAAAGAGTGTGGCTTTGCCATTGCCAATATATCGAGGCATTTATCGATCCTCACGGCCCGCGGTCTGATTGCCAGAGAGAGCCGGGGAACGAGTGTTTTTTATAAAATTGATGACGAGTCGGTTTATGACTTGTGTGATTTGGTCTGTGGCAACATTGCCAGGCGGTTTGAGAAAACTGCAGCGAGTAAACAAGTGTTCTTGTCTGATAGACGTTTTGCACAGTCGGGCAAGACCATCAAAAAAACCTAAATGGCTCTTGGCCTCTTGCCGGGCAATCACGCCCGACATTGATCTAGCGCATAGACGCGTGTTGCATGTAATCGCTAAAGTCAATGGGTAGCGAGAGTCGCTGTATCCATCTTCAAACAAAAAGGGGAATGATCATGAATCACAATGTTGGCGGTATTGATCGGGTTATCCGAATTTTGACGGGTCTGATCTTGATGTCCCTGTCCTTCTTCGAGATCATCGGTCCTTGGGGCTATCTCGGCGTCATCGTCATTGCAACGGGGGTTTTAAAATATTGCTTGATGTATTCAATCCTGGGCCTGAGCACCTGCCCAGCCGCGACTGACTCACTTCATCCTTGAAAAAGTGAGCATCAAGACGGATTTTCAGCAAGAAAGTTGGGGATGTATGAAAGGTTTCATTGTTGTTAAAGACCGTTCATGTCAATGTTGAAATTTGAAAACCCACCAGAAGAACCATGGCGTTGGCTCAAGCAGTTGAGGCGCAAAGATTTTGAGAACAAAGCACACTGTGGACGTGTGGTGATTGTGGGGGGTGAATCTGGCATGGTGGGAGCGGCTTTTTTGGCCGGAAGAACTGCACTTTTTTCTGGCGCGGGGTGGGTGATCTTGGGCCTATTGGCCAAAGATGCCCCTGGCATGGATATGCTTCACCCTGAGCTCATGTGTTTGCCGCTTCCTGCGATGAGCGAAGTGCTCATGGGCCACCTGCGGCAGGCACAAACAGTGGCCATTGGACCAGGACTGGGTCAAGGTGAGCTCGCCCAGCATTGGCTTGAAAAAGCATTGATGTCAAATGGGCGCTTGGTTTTGGATGCTGACGCATTGAATTTGTTGGCCAAAAATCCTCAATTGAAAGCTTTGATTCGTGCCCGACAGGATCCCGGAAATACCGTGATAACCCCCCATCCAGGGGAAGCCGCCAGACTCTTGGGTGTCACCACCGAGCTCATTGAACACGATCGCCAACAAGCGGCTCAAAATCTCGCTGAGCGTTATCTTTGCCTGGTGGTTCTGAAAGGCGAGGGGACTTGCTGCGCGGCACCCCGGGCACTCGCATTGAAACCATGGGTGTGTCGATGGGGCAATGCTGGCATGGCCAGCGCTGGAATGGGGGACGCCTTGACCGGCCTCATTGCCAGCTTGAGTGCGCAAGGCGTTTACCATGGTTTGAGTTTGTGGCAGGCGAGTGTTTTAGGTGTCGAGCTTCACGCACGCTCGGGAGACGAGTTGTCGCGCATGGCGATGTCGTCACTTGGAAGCGACGCGATCAATTCCAAGTTGAATCACATCACTTTTGATTCCAAGGCTGAACACGGGCATGGCAAAGCCCCACCGTTCAATGGTTTGCACGCGTCTGAGCTCGGACCTGTCATTCGTCATTTGATCCACAATGCGTTGAATCCCCAGGGTCAATGAGCGTCTGGGGCGTCTCTTGTAGAATGAGACCCCAGGTACTGGGAGCTTCAAAGTGAATGCATTGTTGTTGGTTTCCCCTCCCATTGTGCCCACCATCTTGGAGCGAGCTTGAACTTGGGACATGCGATGTTAGACACTGTACTGATCACGGGATCCGCAAAGAGAGGGGGCGCAGCAATCGCTCGGGTTGTTCATGACAGAGGTTACCGCGTCATTGTTCACTCAAGAAAAAGCTCTCAAGCAGAGGCGCGCTCATTGATGGCTGAACTCAATGTCAAACG
>CAISQQ010000199.1 GCA_903887655.1 uncultured Burkholderiales bacterium | reverse complement strand
TGGCTTAATCTTTTGACAAGGATCAAATGGTGCCGATCAACCATCAGTTAAATTGCATGTCAATAGGAGGTTTTAGGATATTTCGACAATTCGAACTAAAGGCATGTCGATGCAGGAACACATGGGCGTGATTTCTCGTCTGATGGCCGCTAATTTCACAACACCTTGAAGCAGGAGTTTTCAGGTTGTGCGCGACAAGCCCCTGTATTTTTCTTGAATAAGCGTATTCGATTTAAAATCTAAAAAGTCATTCATCTGCTCTATCTTATCGAACCATGATTGATTCGTCTTGACTTTCAATGGCAACGCTGAGACGGAAGTGTCTTGCCCGTATTCATGGTTACTCTAGGGGTTGCGGTAACTGCGTGAAATTCTTGGCTTGAATCCCGTCAATCCGGCGTTCGAGGGGGCGTTAAGATCATCAAAGGTGAAGTGCTCAAGATCTTGTGATTTTGACCTAGGTGTTTCCTCTAGGGGGTTTGATTGATCCGAGTAATAAACTACCCGTTACGTGAATGCTTGGATGCGTGTAATTCGATGAAGCCCTATGTCTACTCTTAAAAAGGATTTAACCCAACCTTATTGCTTTTGGGTTCATTTCTTTTTATTGTTTTTTTGTATTTTTAGCCACGCTCAAGAGTTTCCCTCCAAGCCCATCAAGATTGTGGTCGGCTATGTGCCTGGGGGCAGTCCAGACTTCATTGCTCGAACGCTGGCGCAAAGGATGTCTGAGTTGATCAAAGAGCCAGTTGTTGTTGACAACAAACCAGGCGCGGGCGGGTCGACTGCCGCAACTTTTGTGGGCAAATCCAGCCCGGATGGTTACACTTTATTTTTAGGCGATACAAGCCATCTGTCTGAATCTTTATTGAAAGATCTTATACCCGTCTCAAGCATTACGTCAGAGCCGCTTCTTTTGGTTTCATCAACCAAATCATCCATCAAGTCTTTGCAAGACTTGATCCAGGAAGCCAAAGCCCATCCTGGGGACATTAACTATGGCTCATAGGGTATTGGCAGTATTCAACACATCGCCATGGAGGCCTTTAATGCAGAGGCTGGACTCAGAATTGTTCATGTCCCCTATAAAGGCAGTGGGCAGTCGGTTCCCGCCATTTTGGCGGGGGATGTGCCGATCCTCATGACCTCTTACACTGCCACGGCCTCTCATATCAAAACGGGACAGTTGACCTTGATTGCGGTGAGCTCGGCCAAGAGGTTTTCAAAGTTTCCCTCTGTGCCTTCCCTGTCTGAACTGGTCAAAGACTATGACTACACCTCAGAGACTGGCATCATGACCACGGCAGGTGTGCCTGGTGTGGTTCACCAAAAACTCATCTCCATCATCAAACGCGTTTCAGAAGACGCTCAATTTATCTCCAAATTCAAGGACACCGCACTGTCGATTAATTTTGTGCCATACCCCGAGTTTTCAGAAGAATTGAAAAAAGGTTTAAAAAAATACCAACACAGCCTGCAGTTGGCCAACATACCGACCAACGCCCAATAATTGACTTGTTGCTATCCAACCATGTTAAAAAAAGAAATCAACGAGTTCATCACTCAAACCGACCCCCAAACCCCAATGGGAGAGCTCTTTAGGCGATATTGGTTGCCTGTGCTCTTGAGTGAGGAGTTGACAGGATTGGATTGTGCGCCCGTCAAGCTTGAACTGCTGGGTGAGAAACTGATCGCTTTCAGAGACAGCGACAATCAATTGGGCTTGATTGATGAGTTTTGTGCCCATCGCGGCGTCTCCTTGTGGTTTGGTCGAAACGAAATGAGCGGTATTCGGTGCCCTTATCACGGTTGGAAATACAATTTCAAAGGCGATTGTGTGGATGTTCCGTCGGAAGAGGCCATTGAATTCAAGAGTCGGGTGAAACTCAAGAGTTATCCCATGATTGAACAAGGCGGGGTGATTTGGGCCTATATGGGTCCCGCTCACCTCAAGCCACCCCTCCCAGCCTATGAGTTTTCTACCGTCGATCCGTCCCAAAACTATGTGTCCAAGCGCCGACAGTTCTCCAATTGGTTGCAGGCCCTTGAAGGTGGTATCGATTCAAGTCACGTCTCTTTCCTTCACAGTGGCAGCTTGAACCGGGACCCCTTGATCCGAGGCGCCAAAGGCAATCGATACAATGAAAGTGACAAAAAACCCGTTTTTCAAGTGGAAAAATCAACCGGGGGTTTGTACATTGGTGTGCGGCGAAACACTGAAAACGATCAGTACTACTGGAGAATCACACCGTGGCTCATGCCCAATTTCACCATGGTTCCACCCCGAGGAGATCACCCGATCCATGGACATTTTTGGGTCCCCATCAACGACCGTGAGTGTTGGGCCTGGAGTTACAGCTACCACCCCACGCGCTCATTAACACCTGCAGAGACACTCGCCATGAAGGAAGGTGCTGGGATACATGTGGTGGTTGATGAGCACCACATTCCTTTGGCTCGAAAGGAAAACGATTACCTGATGGACCGAGCGGCTCAGACCAGCGGGCTTTATTACAGTGGCATTGAAGGCGTTGGCATGCAAGATGCCTCACTCCAAGAAAGCATGGGACCCATTCAGGATCGCACCAAGGAGAATTTGGTCTCCACGGACAATGGCATTATCATGATGCGTCAAGCCATCATCAAAGCGGCCAAAGCTTTGCAGGAAAATCCAGATTTTGCCCCTCCAGGCATCCATCCAGAGGACCAACAAGTGCGCTCTGTCGCTTTGATTGCAGACAAACAGATTCCATTTTTAGACGTTGCCTCGGACGCACTCAAAGCCGTGCCAGGTCGTCCCCATCAAACCATTTGAGACTGCGCTGCTGAGCGCTTAAAGCTCCAGAACACTCAATCGCCCGGTTGTCCGACAAGGGGCAGGGCGATGGATCATCAAAACGCCTCAGTGGGTGACTGGAGCGCCTCCTAAAAATAAGTTTTGCAAATGCGGATCGGACAGGATGTCTTGTGCCGGGCGCTGCATCACCAGGCGACCCGACTCGAGCGCGATGGCTTGATCGGAGTACATCAAAGCGCTTTTGACATTTTGCTCCACCATGAGCACGGTGGCTCCTTGATCGGCGAGTTTTCTCAAAAGCTTGAACACATCTTGCACCACCATGGGGGACAGCCCAATGGAGGGCTCATCAATCAAGATGACCGAGGGTC
>CAISQQ010000198.1 GCA_903887655.1 uncultured Burkholderiales bacterium | reverse complement strand
GGCCGTCTCGGTGGGTTCACAACAAGCGCTGGACAAAGCGCGCGAGCTCGCGGCCAAGAGCCTGGAGGCCGCGGCCAGTGATTTGGACTATGCCAGCGGTCTCTTCAAGGTCAAAGGCACGGATTTGGCCATTTCTTTGGGCCAGCTCGCGGCCAAAGAGCCTGGCTCTCGCATTGAACTCGATTCGAGCACCTCTGCCACGGGGGCGACTTGGCCCAATGGTTGCCACATCTGTGAAGTCGAGGTGGACCCGATGAGCGGGGAAGTAGCCCTTTGCAGCTACACCTCCATGAACGATGTGGGCCGCGTGGTCAACCCCACGATCGTGATGGGTCAGCTCGACGGCGGCGCGGTGCAAGGCATCGGCCAAGCTTTGTGCGAGCAAGTGATTTATGACCCCACCACCGGTCAACCCCTCACGGGCAGTTTGATGGACTACGCCATTCCCCACGCCGATGTCATGCCGGCGTTTTTCAACACCCACATGGACCAAAGCGTGCCGTGTAAAAACAATGTGCTCGGTGTCAAAGGGGTGGGTGAATTGGGCACCATTGGCGCCACACCGGCGGTGGTGAACGCCGTGGCCGACGCCTTGGCAAGACAGGGCTTGAGCACGAAAACCCGCTCACTTCAAATGCCCCTCACCCCTGCACGGGTGTGGGGCGTGATCCACGCCTGAACGAGCCCAGCGGGTGGGGACCCTGAGCGGGACGCGGCCTCTTGTTGAGCGGGACGCGGCCCTCTTGTTGAGCGGGACTCGGTCTCCTTGTTGAGCGGGACGCTGTCTCCTGGGTGAGGGAGCCAAAATCGGCTCCACGCTCACGTCCCCACGCCTTTAAGCGTCGGCAGCAGCGCTCAGGTGCGCACCGATCAAGCCCGCGAGCTCAAACATATTGACCTCGGGTTTGCCAAACACCGCTTGCAAGCTCGCGTCGCACACGATCTTGCGCTTGTCCTTGGGGTCTTGCAAGCCCTTGGACTTGATGTAGTCCCAGAGCTTTTTGATCACCTCGGTGCGGGGGGCGGCATCGGCGCCAATCACCTGGGCGAGTGCAGCGCTTGGCACGAGTCCAGCACTGGGTTTTCGTGGCGCTTTGGCGCGCGTGGCTTTCACTGGGGTGGCCGACTCGAGCGTGGCACGGCTGCCTTTTTTGCTGGTCTTGGCGGTGGCCTTGGCGACCTTGCCCGCGGTTGACTTGGCCGAGGTTTTGGCCGGCGTTTTGACGGCTGTTTTGCGCGCGGGGTATTTGCTCTCTCGGGGCTCAAACTCGAACTGAACTTTGCCCGCCGTGGCGTCCCAAGCCAAGTAGGCTTTGAAGGCGCGCCGTGTTCTCATCGACACGAATTTGTCGAGCAAATCGGTTTTGCCCGTTTCCAGCAACTTTTTGATCTGCTCGTGCTCGATGGGCTGCTGCAAGACGATTTTGCCGCTCTTGAAGGTACAGGTGGGCGTGGCTTGCAGCAAATTGGGCAGCGTGTGCTCACAAACATAGTTTTGTCCCCGCTCGAAGACCCGCGCACCACAGGCGGGACAAGCCCCGAGCGGCACTTGTTCGCCGAAGTCGACCAACTCACCGCTTTCGAGCGCATTGCTGTCTTCACCAAAATCGAACTCGAGCTTCCAGTTTTGCTCTTCTTCATTGAATTTGAGGGCAATCTCGGCGCTGAAGGGCCAACCCGCCTTGGAGCGAAACCCATCGAGTGGGCCAATGCGTTTGTTGGCCAAGAAGGCATCGACCTCGGTCAACTCGAAGGCCCGCCCAGCGGGGGTTTTGCCAAAAGAAAAACCACACCCCGTGCTTTGTCCATCAATGCCTTGGCAGGTGTAGCGTCGGTAATTTTCTTTGACCTGTCCGCCACACTTGGGGCAGGGTGTGGTCAAGGTGACGTAGTCCCCCGGGATGGTGTCTTTGTCGTACTCTTTGGCTTTTTTGACAATGTGCTCGGTCATGTCGGCGATGTCCTTCATGAACGACTCGCGCGACAACTCACCGTGCTCCATCAAGGACAATTTGTGTTCCCACTCCCCGGTGAGTTCGGGCTTGGAGAGCTCCTCAACACCCAGACCCCGCAGCAGCGTCATCAGCTGAAACGCCTTGGCCGTGGGGATCAATTCGCGGCCATCGCGCAACATGTATTTTTCATTGAGCAAGCCCTCAATGGTGGCGGCCCGCGTGGCGGGGGTTCCGAGCCCCTTTTCTTGCATGGCCTCTCTGAGCTCATCGTCTTCGATGGATTTGCCCGCCCCTTCCATGGCCCCCAAGAGGGTCGCCTCAGAAAACCGCGCGGGCGGGCGGGTTTTGAGCGCCTTGGCTTGCGCATCCTGCGTCTGGCTGCGCTCGCCTGGCTCGATCGCCACCAAGGTCTTGGTGTTGGCGTCCTCGTCGCTGGCATCTTTGCCGTAAATGCTCATCCAGCCGGCGTTGACCAGCACCTTGCCCTCGACTCGGAAGTGGTGGGTGACGTCGGGCAGTTCGACTTGGGTCGTGCGGGTGGTCACCAAAAACTCGGCCGAGGGGTAAAAAATCGCCATGAAGCGCCTCACCACCAAGTCGTAGAGCTTTTGCTCGGGCTCGGACAAGCTCTTGGGCTCCTCAAGCGTTGGGATGATGGCAAAGTGGTCACTCACTTTGCTGTTGTCAAAGACGCGCTTGGTGGCCTTGATGTAGTTGTTCTTGAGCGCCGTTTGGGCATGGCCCGAGAGGTGTTTCATGCCACTGCCCGCAATCATCTCAAAGGTGTCTTTGACCGTGGGCAAGTAATCTTCGGGCAAATGGCGCGAATCGGTCCTGGGGTAGGTCAAGGCCTTGTGGCGTTCATAAAGACTTTGGGCCAGTGCCAAGGTGGATTTGGCGGAAAAACCAAAGCGACCATTGGCCTCGCGCTGCAAAGAGGTGAGGTCAAACAAAGCCGGTGCCGCTTGGGTGGTGGGTTTGCTCTCCTCGGTGACCCGCGCAGGTTGGTGCAAGACGGCTTGGGCGATGGCGTGGGCGTCGGCCTCGCTCCAGATGCGATCGGCTTTTTTCTCGGCATCGGTCTCGTCTTTTTTATGCTCGGGGTTGATCCACTTGGAGGTGTACTCCCCCGCTTTGACTTGAAAATTCGCGTGAATTTCCCAATAGTCGCGCGAGATGAATTTGCGAATCTGCTCCTCGCGCACCACCACCACCGACAAGGTGGGCGTTTGCACGCGACCCACGGTGGTGAGAAAAAATCCACCATCGCGAGAATTGAAGGCCGTGAACGCGCGTGTGCCATTGATTCCCACCAACCAGTCGGCCTCCGAGCGCGAGCGCGCCGCATCGGCCAGGCCTTGCATTTGCTGCTCACTTCTGAGCGCGTTAAAGCCGTCCCGAATGGACTGCGGCGTCATGGACTGCAGCCACAAGCGTTTGACTGGTTTTTTGAGGTCTTTCTTGCTGCCCGCGTACTGCTCAATCAAGCGAAAAATGAGTTCGCCTTCGCGCCCGGCGTCACAGGCATTGATCAAGGCGGTCACGTCTTTGCGTTTGACCAACTTCACCACCGCGTTGAGGCGGGACTTGGTCTTGTCCACGGGTTTGAGCTCAAAATGCGGGGGGATCACCGGCAAATGCGCAAAACTCCACTTGCCGCGTTTGACATCAAACTCCTCGGGCGCTTTGATCTCGAGCAAGTGACCCACGGCGCTCGTGACCACATAGGTGTCACTCTCAAAATGATCCTCGTGTTTTTCAAACTTTCCCGCCACACTTGTGAGTGCGCGCACAATGTCTTGCGCGACCGATGGTTTCTCAGCAATTACCAGTGTTTTACTCATTCAGTTGTGTCCTTCATGCATGGCATTGTCCAACTTTTTCAGCCCCATGTTCGTAAGTCCTCTAAAATTGTCGACTTCAGCGTGCTCGGCGCGTCATTTTGACACGCTCTTTTTTTGAAACGAAATTCCACCATGGCCACCAAAGAAAAGTCCAAGACTCCCCCCAAAAAACGCATTGAAGCCAGAAGCTCTGGGGTGCACGGTCGCGGCGTGTTCGCCTTGGTCGACATCGAGCCGGGTAAAAAAATCATCGAGTACAAGGGTGAGATCATCACCTGGCGCGAGGCGCAAAGACGCCACCCCCACGATCCGAGCGACCCCAACCACACCTTTTATTTTCACATCAACGAAAAGCACGTGATCGATGGCGGCTCAGGCGGCAACAAAGCGCGTTGGATCAACCACGCGTGTGACCCCAATTGTGAAGCCGACGAGCAAAACGGCCGCGTTTTCATCAAGTCCATCCGCGCCATCGCCGCGGGCGAAGAGCTCAATTACGATTATGGCCTGATCATTGATGAGCGCTACACCCCCAAGCTCAAAGCCGAATACCCTTGCTGGTGTGGCTCGCCCATTTGCCGAGGCACGCTGTTGGCACCCAAACGCAAGAAGTCCAAGAAATAATGCCCAGTCTGGGCCCGGCTTGGCATGAAGAGACGCTCAAAGCGTCTTTGCGCGAGCCCTTGGCGGGCTGGCACGTGGAGCTGCTGCCCGAGATTGACTCCACCTCCTCGGAGCTCATGCGCCGAGGCCACCAGATGGATTACCGCTCAACGGTCTTGCTCGCTGAGCACCAAAGCGCTGGCCGAGGTCGATCAGGCCAAGCCTGGCTGAGCGAGCCGCACCAAAGCCTCACCGTCTCGATGGCGCGCACACTCGCGCCCCCAAGTTGGATGGGCTTGTCGCTGGCTTGCGGAGTGGGTGTCGTGCAGGCCTTGTCGGCTTATTTACCCTTTGATCGAGTGGCCGATGGCCTCTCAGACCCACACAAGCCGGGGCGCTTGGGCCTCAAGTGGCCCAATGACCTGTGGACATGGGAGGCAAGCGGTCCCGCCAAAGTGGGAGGTCTCTTGATCGAAACCCAAAGCCTGCGCTCAGCGCCTGCCCAGGGGCGCTCTCAAGCCAGCTCCCCGGCGCGATTTTGCGTGGTGGGTTTGGGGCTGAATTTGCGCACCCCCCAAAGCCCAGCGTCGGGCCCCTTGTCACCGCCCCCGAAGGGACTGGTGGACTTGGGGGTGACGCTGGCCACGCGCGCACTGGCCCATGCCTTGCTCGCCAGCGTTGTGGTCTCACTCGCGCACACCTTGAACCAATTTGAAACGCACGGCTTTGCCGCCTTCCAGCACGAGTTTGATCGGATGGATTGTCTGCGGGGTCGCCAAGTCACGCTCTCTGATGCACGCCATGGACTGGCCATGGGGGTCAATGAACACGGCGAGTTGCTGCTGGGTGTGGGCAACGAGGTCCACTGCGTTCAAGCCGCGAGCGTGAGTATTCGTCCTCTTTGAGGGCGGCGTCTCTTGCGCTATGCTGAGGGCCTTGCAGCTTTTGCGCTGGCGGCCTTATTTATCCCTCTGTTTTGATTTTTTTATCGTTTGGGAGCGTGAAACACCATGGCTTTGAAACTGTACTTTTCCCCGGGCGCTTGCTCCTTTGTGCCGCACTGTTTGCTCGAATTGGCCGGTGCGTCGTTTGAACCTGTGATGATCAAATTGCACAAGGGTGAGCACCGACAGCCCGAGTTCAAAGCCATCAATGCACAAGGACAAGTGCCGGTCTTGGTCGATGGCGAGCGCGTACTCACGCAAATCTTGGCCATCACCGTGTACTTGGATGGACTCTTTCCCCAGGCCCATTTGCTGCCTTCGGATCTATTTGAGCGCGCTAAAGTGCTCCAAATGTTGGCGTGGATGAACAACACCGCCCACCCCACCTTCACCCATGTGTTTCGGCCCAGCAACTACTCGCCCGAACCCCAGGTGCAAGCCGACATCAAAGCACACGCCACCGAGCATTACCGCGCTCACTTGCAAACCTTGGACGCCTTCGTGGCCCAGAGACTCCAGCACGGTGGGCCCTGGCTCGCCGGCGAGTTTGCTGGACCCCTCGACGCCTATGCATTGACCTTGTGCCGCTGGGGCACCATCGCGGGGCTCGAGCCTCACCAATTTCCGGCGCTTTGGGCCCATGTGCAGCAAGTGGCCCTGCAGCCCGACATCGCGCGAGCGGTGGCCACCGAACGCTTGGTGCTCAACACCTTGGAGAGCCCCCCCAAAACCTGACCCTGGTTGGCAGGCTCTGGCGTGGAGGGGGACGGGCATGAACGCTTGCCGGTCACTCCACACGGTGGCACGGATTCACCCAGAGCGAGAAGCCGGCTCACGCGCCGGTCTGGGTACGGTGAGGTGAGGTGAGGTAAGCGGACGGTTCGTTGGCGCTATCGGCGCCATCACCGCAACAGGTGAGCTCAGCGCCTGTCAAGCCCATCGCCGCCCGCATACACCTCCAACCCCAGCGCAATCACGGTCGCCACTTGCTCACCCACCTCCGCTTTGAATTCCGCTTCAACGCGGGCGACGGCGCTCTCAAAGGCCTTGAGCCAGGCCAGGCCCGTTGGCGTGAATTGGATCAATTTCACTCGCGCGTCGCGCGTATC
>CAISQQ010000197.1 GCA_903887655.1 uncultured Burkholderiales bacterium | reverse complement strand
GGGCAACCACACCCGCGTCGCGCCCCGAAGGTCTTGGATGTCCACCCGGGTGGTCACCTCAAAGGTGCGCCAATCAGCAAGCGCGGGCGCAAAGACGCGAGCGTCGGTGCTCGAGGCCGAAGGGTTCGCAGAGTAGGCAAGGGAGACGAGGGAAGCGGGGGCCGGGGCAGGAACTTGGGCAAAGCCTTGAAGTCCGCTGCTACTCAGAGCGCCCAAGACGCCCCCTTGAATGGCGTGTTTGAGCAAGGCTCGACGCTGTTGGATCATGAATTACTCCAAAGTTTTTAACGAGAGACCCGTCGGCACATGGGAGAGGTGAAAGCGTGGGGGTTCTAACACCCCTGTGCCCCAACTCAATGCCCCGAAGGCGGGCCGTTGACGCAAGAGCGCGCCAATCTGGTGACATTATCCTTGATCGAACTCAAAGCACTTCAAGCAGGCCGCGCACGAACGTCCATCAATTCAATCCAGGCACGTCGAGCGTATCAATCCAACCCTGAGCCTCTGCGCTGCTCCAGTCGACCGGCCCTTCGATTTTCCAGCGCGCACGCCCCTTGGCATCGATCAATACGGTGGTGGGGTAAAGGCTCACCCCAAAGCGTTTGGCAATCAGCGCATCGGGGTCTTGGAGCACGTGCAGGTGCAAGTTTCTATCGGCCATGAATCGCTCAGCGCGCCCACTGCTCTCGCGCACATCCACCGCCACCACCCGCAAACGATCCGCCCCTTGCCAATCGGCCAACACATCCAGGGATGGCATTTCTTGCTTGCAAGGCTCACACCAGGTGGCCCAGAAGTTGAGCAAGATGGGCACACCGCGGGGTGAGGGTGCTGACGGTTTGGCGGGTGTGGAAGTTGAGGAGGGTGTGGCCAAGAAGTCTAGCGCTGGGGTGGGAGCGCGCTGGGGCCAGGGGGTTTTGCGAAACTGGGCCTGCGCCGAGAGATGGCCCAAGAGCAACAAGAGCAACAAGATCGACAAGAGAGCGCCCATAGCGGCTCGCAAGCCCCTGCAGCCGCCTTGCGCATGACGCCAAGCCCACACGGGTTTCAGCTCACCACCGCCTCATCGCTGCGACTCTCGCCTTTGGTGTCGGTCCAAGTCACTGCGATTTTGTCGCCCGGCTTGCCGCCTTTGATGAAAAACTGAAGGTAGGGATTTTTCGACACGCCAGGTCCCCACTGCGCGGTCATCACGGCTTTGCCGTTCAAAAACGCGCTCACCTCTTGGATGTGCCAAGCGGGGATGGTCTTGCCGCTGGCGTCTTTGCGTTGGCCCGACTCCATCTCGTGGTTCATCAATATTCTCACCGTCGTTTGTCCGGCGCCGCTTTGGGCTTTGATGCGCATGGGTTCTGTCATGACGAGGCTCCTGAAAAACGTTGTAAACCACTCAAACACAAAGACCGGGAAGGCTCAACCACCGCAGCCCCCGAGCGTGACTTTCACTTCCTTTTTGGCCATCCAGGCCTGCGCATCTGCACCCACCGCGACGGCATACACCATGGAGGTCTGCCCCATTTTGCAGCGCGCCGAAAAGTTGGCCAGCACATCGTCGCTCACATTGAAGACCGCCACCAAAGGAGCGGGATTTTTTTCCACCAAAAAGATGATGCGCTTGATGCCAGGCAGTGCACACGATGCGCTCACGGGCACCACCGCGCCATTTTCAGCAATATCGGGCGCCAAAAACACCACGTCAGTGCTCTCTTTGGGCGTGCCCACGCCCAGGGCTTTGAGCGCGTCTTGCCAGCTCTTGGCCTCGAAGGCGGCTTTGTCGTAGGCCAGCGCGGGTTGACTGGCCAGGGATGCGAGTGTCCCCGCCGCCCCATAAGCCAGTCCTGTTTTCAAGGCTTGTCTGCGTTGATTCATGGTTGTTTCCCTTTGAGGGGCTTGAAGCGCCCAATGCTGTTTGATTCTATTATCCCACTGCAGTAGAGGCAGCAAAGCGGGAGGGGCTCTGGGTGTTCAGTGGAACGCATTGTTGATATGATGACCCACCCACTGCAGCGATCAGTCCCGCCGATGTCAACCTTGAGCATCAGTGATGCATCAGTGAGCACCTTTGAGCACCTGTAAGCACCTGTGAGCACCCGTCAGCGCATGAACAAACGAGAATTCAACCAAGCTTTGGCCAGCCTGTCCTTGATGGGAATGCAAGGACTTCGAGGGATGAAGGGCGCGGCAGGTC
>CAISQQ010000196.1 GCA_903887655.1 uncultured Burkholderiales bacterium | reverse complement strand
TCCACCATGTCTTCCACGGGAACCACTCGTCGCCCCAACATGTGGCCACATTTTTTAGGGAACTCTTGATCCTCAAGTTGAATCGCACAGGCCCCAGCCGCTTCATAGCCCCGCACCGTGTGCATGACATTGAGCAGCCCACCATAGCCCGTGTCACCATCACAAATCATGGGGGTTTGGGTGATTTGGGTGAATTGACTCACCCGATTGACCATGTCCGCATAGCTGGCCAATCCAGCATCGGGCAGACCCATGTAAGACGCCACAGTGCCATAACCCGTCATGTAGAGCGCGTCAAAATCCATCTCGTCCGCTATCTTGGCCGAGATCATCTCAAACACGCCGGGAGCCACGGTCAAATGGCCCCGCCGAATTTTAGGCCTGAGTAATTGTCGACGCTGTTCGCCCGTGAGTTGAGAATAACCTGACTTCTTCATTGTATGGACTCCGCACGTTCTAGAGCGTCCAACATGGACGTTTTTCGCAAGTACTCTTTGGCCTTCAAAGGGTTACTCGCAATGGCTTTGAGTTCTCGCTGACTTTGCGCCCTGACTTGGAGATCGCGCTCTTCCAACATTTTTTTGTTGCGCGCTGTGTTGGCATTGATGTACTCAATGGCAATCGTGCGCCTTTGGCGCTCATAGCGGTCCAAAAGAGTCGATTCCTTGTTGTGATTGACCACATCAATGAGTTTGTCACACAAATTGATCGCATCGTGCACACCGCCATTCATGCCCATGCCTCCCAAGGGATTGTTGATGTGGGCCGAGTCTCCGGCTAAAAATACACGACCTTTGCGGAACTGTTTGGCCACCTTTTGGTGCACCTTGTACAAAGTGCGGTGCTCAGACTTGTAAGGTTTGTCTTGCGGCAGCAAATGCTGCAAACGCGACTCGACACTGTCGTCTTGCAAGACCTCTTCATCGGTCTCTTGAGGCTTGGTTGGGAACAAAACACGCCACAAAGCGGGAACTTTCAACAAAACACACCACTCCACCGGATCAGAGCAGTAATTCACATAAGACAAATGGGGCAAATGGTTTTCGTAGGGAAACAGCGTTGAAATCACCAAAAACCGTTCCGGATAGGTGAAGCCCTCAAATTCAATGCCAAGACTCGTACGGACTGCACTCCAAGCGCCATCTGCGCCAATCAAGTAATCTCCCTTGTAGGCTTTCAAGTCACCATGAACTTTCACTTGCAGAGAAACTTCATCGGTTGATTGAGCAACAGACTCGACCTTGGCATCGAAGACGACTTCAACATCGGGGTTTTGATCCAATTGTTTCTTGATCAACTGGGTCAGCTTCCACTGCTCGCATTGCAGCCGAAAAGGATAGTTCGTATCCCCCTTCAACAACTCCATGTCAAACTCCGCGACCACGCCCTCATGGCGATCCCGCTGTTGGGTGTAGCGTGCAATCAAACCCATCGGGATGAGTTGATCGGTCAATCCAAAAGGGGCCAACATATCCAAAGTTGGGGGATGAAAGGTCGAAGCTCTGAGGTCCATATTCAGGCCACTTGAGGACTCGAACACTGTCACTTTAAAACCCGCTTGGCTGAGCTTTAGAGCACTGACAAGCCCGACAGGACCTGCACCTGAAATCAACACATGTTTTTTCATTATTTACTCATTAAAAGTCGTCAACAAACCCCAAGATATCACAAAAAATATGTTTTTCAAGGACGACTCTCAAGAAAACCCCAAAAGGATTTACATTTAAAGTATGACAATACTTACTGCCATCATTTTTAACTTTTTGAAGTCCTCACCATGAAAATGACCACCACGTTACTGCTCAAGATGCTTGCATGCCTCGCCACCTTGTCAGTTCTCCAAGCCTCTCTGGCCCAAACCTATCCCACGCAACCCATCAAACTGGTGATGCCATTTGTCCCAGGCACTGCCGCTGAGAATGCTTTGCGGATGTTGGCCGAGAAATTGGGCGCTGCATTGAAGCAATCGGTGGTGATCGAAAACCGCCCTGGGGCCGGTTCGACTTTGGGTACAGAATTTGTAGCCAAGGGAGCGGCCGATGGATACACCCTGTTGGCGACCTTCAACTCCTCGATTGCCCCAGGTACGTTGATGTACAGCAAAATCGGTTATGACCCTGTCAAAGACTTTCACCATATCGCACTCCTAGGGGTTTACCCTCAATACCTGATCGTCAGGGCCGACTATCCCGCCAAAACCATACAAGAATTTTTGGCCATCGTTAAAGACAAACCAGGAACTGTCAACTACGCCTCTGCCGGCGTTGGAACGTCAGGGTATTTGGCTGCCGAACTGCTCAAGCAAACCATGAACCTTCAGATGACACACATTCCTTACAAAGGGCCCTCACCTGCACTGACTGACTTGCTCGGTGGGCGTCTGGATATGGTGCTCACAGCCAGTGCGTCCGAGCTTGTCAAAGCAGGTAAGGTGAGAGTGTTGGCTGTCACCTCAGAGCGACGCTCCAGCAGCTTTCCTGACATACCCACCCTGGAGGAAGTGGCACCAGGTGTGAAGGCCGTCTCATGGGTAGGCATTTCCGTTGCTGCCAATACGCCTCGCCCCATCACGACCAAGCTAGAAAAAGAGATCATTGCCATTTTGTCAACGCCAGAGATGTACACCAAGCTTTCAGACCCCAGCATTGGACTCACACCCATGGCCCTAGGATCGGATAAATTTTTGGAATTCATCAACAAGGAGATCAGTTTTTGGACACCAGTGATCAAGGCTGGCAATATCAAAATTGACTGAAACCCGCTTGAATTAACGTCAGAGTTATCCCACGCAAAGGTCATGGCATGAAAAGTTTAATTATTGGAGCGTCTCGTGGCATTGGCTTGGAATTGGCCAAGCAACTCAATCTTGCAGGCTACCAAGTTTTGGCCACCGCTCGAGATGCATCTGGCTTGAAGACTTTAGAGGAATGTGGAGTCACACCCATAGCGTTGGATGTGTGCCAAGCCTCGTCCATGGATGGGCTCAAAGACAACTTGCAAGGGCAGATTTTTGATTTGATCATTTATGTTGCAGGTGTTTTTGGCCCCAAAACGGATGCAAAAGAACCTATTGGAAGTGAAGATTTTGATATGGTCATGCACACCAATGTTTTAGGAGCCATGCAACTCATCGCCAAAATGGCACCACAAGTTACACCCCAAACTGGAAAAATGGTTTTTATGAGCAGCCTGATGGCTTCCATTGAATTGACCAATTCATCCAGCGCTTGGCTCTACAAAGCATCCAAAGCAGCCCTCAACATGTGCGTCAAGTCTGCAAGTTCATCCTACCCAAATATATGCCTGCTCAGCATGAGCCCAGGTTGGGTCAAAACCGATATGGGGGGGGAATTCGCACCCTTGACACCGTCAGAAAGTGTGACGGGAATTTTGAAGACCATCGCTCAAACTTCTTTAGTCGATACAGGGCGTTTTTTAAACTATGAAAATGCTCGCTTGCCCTTTTGATAGGGCGTAGGTCAAACTCGAAACACTTTTTTTATTCAGACATCAATCAATAACCAAAAGGGTGCGAAGTATTGAAACACCTTGGAGCTCGTGGAGCGAATTACCTCACACATTGAGCTTGACCTAGCAGCGATAGTGTGGCCTGCCTTCATCCATTGATCAAAGAGATTTGGTAACAAATCGTTCGAATAGGAAGGAAAAAAACCAGCCTTCAGGACATTGCTTACGTCAAAACAACCAGCTCATTATTATCAAGGTGGAGTGAACTCCACCAAGCATGGACTTGAGACTCAGGCAAAGCTAAGCCAGCACAAGCAAAAAATTTATCTTTCATTTCAATGTCACTCAAGGGGTTCGTAGCATGAC
>CAISQQ010000195.1 GCA_903887655.1 uncultured Burkholderiales bacterium | reverse complement strand
CGCTTTCATGAGCGCTTCTCCGTTAAAAATCCACTGGGTTTTTCCGCCAAGGGCTGTCTGCGGGTGTGGCCATCCAATCCGCCCTCGATGGCCCACTCCGCAAACGCCGTGGGCCCGGGCTCCATGCT
The DNA here is from genome assembly GCA_903887655.1 of uncultured Burkholderiales bacterium. GTDB lineage: Bacteria > Pseudomonadota > Gammaproteobacteria > Burkholderiales > Burkholderiaceae_C > Limnohabitans. The sequence goes on along the minus strand of CAISQQ010000195.1, from coordinate 3,048 downwards.
GCGAGCCGTCCATGCGGGGGTCAAATAGTCCTCATCGGCGTTGTACTCCAACAGTCCCCCACAAGGGCTCTCGAAATACCAAAAATACGCCGATGAAATCGGGTGTCGACCCGGGCCCAATTGGGTCTTCCAGCCCAAGCGGCTCATGTGCAAGCCCCCGCCAAAGACCTCATGGATGTCTCTGACCGTGAAGGCCACGTGGTTGAGTCCACTGCCCTTGTTGGGGATTTGCAGCAAAAACAAATCGTGGTGGCCGCCTTCTGGGGCGCAGCGCAGAAAAACGCCACGTCCTGGGTACTGGTCGGAGAGCACAAAACCCAAGGACTCGTAAAAGGCCTGGGCCTCTTTTAAGCGATCGGTAAAGAGCACCACGTGCCCGATCTCAATGGGGATGGCTCGCTCATAAACGGGCGACGCCTGGTCCACGCGCGCCACTTGTCCATAAGGGTTGGTGGGCGAGCCCACGACCTCCACCGCTTGCTTGGCACTGAGCTGAAAGACCAACGACAAACCATGCGGGTCGTGCGCTTTGACCTGGGCGCTGCTCGCTCGCAGGTCTGCAAACCCAGGTGCACCGGCCAGGGCCTCGGCCATGCGATCCAAGGTGGCTGGGTCGCGCACCCCCCAAGTGACTTCGCGCAAGGTCGCGCCCTCCTCCATGGCCGCGGGGAGAGTGGGCTCACTGGGCAGCACCACCCGCACCCTTGAGCCGTTCAAGGTCTCAAAGGTCTGCTGGGCATCGGTGAACTGCACCTCCTTCAAGCCAAAGTCGTTGAAAAACGCCCGAATGCGTGCCCACTCCTGGGGCTCGGCACCCGCGCCAAAGGTGATGGCATCGATGCCTTCAATGCCGATTTGAGGGGTGTGCAGTGTGGGTGAGGTCATGGCTGGATGGACTTAAAAAAAAGGGTGAGAAGATGAACATCGCCGTCTTGGCAAGCGTGTCTGCTTGAAATCAAGCTGAGGTCAAGCTGAGCTCAAGAATAAGGCATGCGGGGGTGAAGTGCAAGATCCATGATGGGGCAAGAAATGGGGGGGGGGGAACAAATCAAATGGTGATGGGCCGCACTTGGTTGAGCACAAAGCGCACAGCACTGAGCACCGTGAGCGCCGAGGTTTTGGGGTTGCTCGCAAGCGGGTTGCCCTTCAAGGTGATGTGAAACTCGCCAAAAGCGCCGCGGGCGGTGATCTCGTGGATGTTTTGCGTGACGCTCGGGTCTGCGATCAACTCCACCTGGGTGGCATCGAGACCGAGACCGGCCAAGGACACGGTCGCGGCCACGTTGGCGTTCTTGGGGTAGAGCCGAGCGGCTTCTCTAGCGCTGGCTTTGAGCAGCACGTGGGGCTGGGTCAAGGCCGACAAATCCACCACGGCCTCGGCCGGTGTGCCCAAGAATCCCATGGGGGGTTTTCTGCCCACGTAGTGAACGCTGTCGAGCCCCAGCAGTTGAGCAGAGGCCAAGGCGTCGATCCCACCGATGGCGCCACTGAGCAAATGCGCCTGGGTTTGGCCCGAGAGCGCTGCCGCCTCAATCGCTTGCGGCAACCCCTCCTCAGACAGAGCCCCGATCGACAAAAGTGCGCATTCAAATCCGGCTGCCAGCGCTGGGAGCACATGACGATCAATGGCCGAGTGGCCTGCACACTCGAGCACCAACACGTGATCCCGGTTTTGCTGCCACTCGCGCATGAGCGCGTGATCGAGTTGGGTGGCCACCACCACCGAGTCTCCCAACTGTTGGCGCACGGATGCGAGGCGGCGATCGGTCACAATGACCTGGGCCAAGCGTAGTCCAGGCTCCCCGTCCAATCGGCTCGCCACCGCTTGCCCAATGGCCCCCCAACCGATCAAGGTGAGTTGCATCATGGCGCGGGGGCTTTCTTCAAAGGGGGACCGGCGAACTTGGTGTTGAAAGCCCCCCAGGCCTTCATGTCCACCTCCACCATCACGGCACCCGCACCCTGGTGCTGCAAGGCTTGGGCGGCACGCAGGGTCTCTTCGGTGCGCTTGGGGTCGCTCAATAACAGGTGGTGCACGCCCAGGCTCTCACACAAGGCCGCAAACTTCGGCGTCACCAAGTCCACATAGCCGTGACGCGCGCCATACAAATCGTCTTGGATGTTCTTGATCACCCCATAGCCCGAGTCGTTCATGACGATCATCACGATGTGGGCTCGTTCTTGAACGCAAGCGGCGAGCTCGCCCACGTTGAGCATGAAGCCGCCGTCCCCGATCAAGGCCACGGTGTGGTGCTGCAGTCCATGGGTTTGATTGGCCACCTCGGCCCCGATCGCCATACTGAGCCCCTGCCCGATGCCCCCGCCCAGCGCGTGCACCCCTTGGGTGGGCTTGCTGAGTCGGGGCAAGCGGTTGCCCCACATGCTGTTGGACAAGGTGATGTCCCTCACCCAGAGCAAGTCGTGCTCAAAGACGCGCTCGACTTGGGTTTTGAGCTCGGTGTAGGGCCCCAAGTCGTGGTTCATGGTCACTTGGGCCGCCGCTTTGGCCTGCATCGCATCGTCTTGCAGTGCAGCGCCCAGGTGCAGCTGGCCCTCGAGTCGATCGGCCAGCGCATCCAAGCTCAGCTGCGCGTCCCCGTGCAAAAAGAGATCACTCGCATAGCCCCGCCCTTGGGCCAAGGGGTTGGAGTCGATGCGGTAAAGAGCGCGGGGGAGTTTGAGCTGGTAACGAAGCGTCTCGTTGGAGCGCAGCCGAGTGCCCACGGCCAAGAGGGCGTCGCAGCTGGCGTAAAACGCTTCGATGGGTTTTTGTGAGTTAAAGGCACCCAGCACCCCATGGCGGTCTTCGGGCAAGATGCCGCGCCCTTGCACCGAGGTCACGATGGCCCAACCCATGTCGGCAAAACGCTGGGCGGCCAAACTGGCCCCGCGCGCACCGCCTCCGAGCCAGAGCACCGGCCGCTCAGCCTTCAACAGCGCTTGGGCCAAGGTGTCGAGCATCGCCACATCGGGTGCGACCGGCGGGGTAAAAACGGGCTTCAACTCCGCGGGATGTGGCTCGGGCAGCATGGCCTTTTGCACATCAAT
>CAISQQ010000194.1 GCA_903887655.1 uncultured Burkholderiales bacterium | reverse complement strand
TGGCCTCAATGCAACAGGAATTCTTCTGGATTGAGTCGCCATGGGTGCGCCCTCATGGGGGCACATCATCAACGGCGCCGAACAGCCCTCACGCCCTTCACCTCTTTGACGATACCCAGCACCTTCTCGACCTTGGAGGAGTCTTGAACTTCTACAGTAAACGTCATCCAAGCCACCCCTTTGATCGTCTGCGTTTGAACACCCACCACGTTCATGCGCTCTTTGGCAAAGACTTCAGAGATATCACGCAATAGGCCTTGACGGTCATAGGCTTCCAGCGCCACATCCACTGGATAAAACGCCTGGGGTTGAGGCTTGCCCCATTGCACTTGAATCACGCGATCGGCATCTTTGACGAGCAATTGTTTGAAATTGGGACAGTTTTGGCGATGAATACTGACCCCTTTGCCGCGCGTCACAAAACCTTGGATCACGTCCGGGGGTGCTGGCTTACAGCAGCGGGCGAGTTGAGTGAGCAGCGAATCCATCCCAACCACCAGTAACGCGCCTTTGCCCGTTTGGTCTTCCGACTTGGAGCGTTTCTTGAGCTTCGCAATCTCATCGGGCACGGGGCTCAAGGCCACAGGACGGATGATTTGCTCGATATTTTTGAGAGAAAACTCGTCCTTTCCTACCCCTTCAAACAATTGTTCGGAAGATCTGAAACCGAGTTGAGTGGCCAAGCTCTCCAAATTCATGGCGGTTTTGCCTTCACGCTGCAGCAGTTTTTCAACTGCTTCGCGCCCTTTGTGGATGGTCTCTTGCATCACTTGGGCGTTGAACCATGCCCGCACCTTGGACTTGGCTCTGGGGGACGCCAAAAAACCCAACTCAGGATTGAGCCAATCCCGAGAAGGACTGCCCTCTTTGACCGTGACCACTTCCACCGTTTGTCCATTTCTGAGCGGGGTGTTGAGTGGGACCATCACCCCATCCAATCGCGCGCCTCGGCAGCGATGTCCTAAGTTGGTGTGGATCGCGTACGCAAAATCAACCGCCGTTGCGCCCTGCGGTAGCTCCACAATCTCAGCCGCGGGAGACAGCACATAGATGCGGTCGTCAAGTTCAGCGCTGACCGTTTTGCCCTGTGTCGCGGGGTTGTTGTCGCCCCCCCCTTCGGGGTCAACCAACTCACGCTCCCAGGCCAAAAGTTGTCTGAGCACGGCAATTTTGGCGTCATAAGACGATGCGGCACTCACCCCTTGGTAGCCCTTGACACCCGCCTCTTTGTAGGCCCAGTGAGCAGCCACACCAAACTCGGCATGCTCGTGCATGGCCTGGGTTCTGATCTGAATTTCAATGGGCCGTCGACTCGCATCCATCACCACCGTGTGCAAGGACTGGTAGCCGTTTTGTTTGGGACGTGCGATGTAGTCGTCAAACTCCTGAGCTATGGGCTCAAAGTGCTGATTGATCCAATCAAGCGACGCGTAACAGTCCTCCACATTGGGCACCACGATTCTGAGCGCACGCACATCAAAAATGCGCTCAAACCCCAAGGACTTGCCCCTCATCTTTTTCACAATGCTGTAGATGTGTTTGGGGCGGCCCTGGACCTCAGCTTGAATGCCCAAGGCTTTGAGGTCTTGCTGAATGCTGGCCTGAAGACCAGCGATATAAGCCTCCCGCTCGACGCGTTTTTCATCCAGCCAAATGGCCACCTCTTTGTAGGTTTGCGGCTCCAAGAAACGAAACGCCAAGTCCTCCAACTCCCACTTGATTTGCCAAATTCCCAAGCGGTTGGCCAACGGGGCAAAAACACTCAGAGTCTCCTGGGCCAAACTGGGTTCACACGTTTTGGTGGTGGCCGCGCAATAGCGCAAGGTTTGTAATCGCGATGACAGTCTGAGCATGATCACCCGCAAATCCTTGGAAAACGCCATCAACATGCGCCGCACAGCCTCGGTTTGCTTGGGTAAGCCAGTCGACTGCGTTGAAGAAGCAGTGGCTGGTAGAGCGTTGGCATGGCTGAGCAATGAAGCTTGGGCGCGCGAGTGTTTTTGCAACTGCACGAGCTTGGTGGTCTCGATGGCCAACACGGCAAAGGGCTCGCCAAAGGCCTTGGTGATCACCTCCATGGGTTTATTCAAGTGCTCGCAGGCGTAGACCAAATAAGAGGCCGCTTGCAAAGACACGGCTCCACCGAGCGACGCCACCAGTTGCGCCACCGCTTGAGCATGGTCCCAGGTGTTCTCGCCGCTTGAGAGCACCTCACCTGAGATCAAGGGCCGGGCGAAATCTTGGGCGCGCACAAGCACATCGATGTCACTCTCTAGAGAAGTGTCACCCAGCATGGGCGCCGGCAGCGCAGAGGAATTTTCAGTTGTACTCATCACAGTGACAGTCTAGCGCACCTGAAGCTTGTCAAGAGCAATCCGTCTAGAGAGAGTTCAAATCACCGATGATCTGCACCAAAAAGGTTCAAGTTCTCGCTTCAAGAGGCGAGCGGCAGGGGCAAGAACGGCTCCCAGGCGGAAAATTTTCAGCCGAACAGTTCCGAATCTTTCCCCCAAGCTCAAAATTCACTTAAGATCAATTCCAACACCATTTTTTGAACCCACCTCTCAGGAGTCATTTGCATGAACACCAACTTAGCAGGACGAAACGCCTTGGTCACCGGATCCACCAGCGGCATTGGCCTCGGACTGGCCATCGCTTTGGCTGAACAAGGCGCCAACATCGTGCTCAATGGCTTTGGCGACCATTTGTCGGCGCAACACCAAATTGAGTCTCTCGGTGTCAAGGTGGCTTACCATGGGGCCGACATGACCCGGCCAGACGAGATCAAAGACATGGTGCATTTCGCACAAAAAACCATGGGCAGCGTGGACATCTTGGTCAACAACGCCGGCATTCAGCACGTGGCCAACATTGAGGACTTCCCGGCCGACAAATGGGACGCCGTCATTGCCATCAACCTCTCGAGCTCCTACCACACGATTCACCACGCCATGCCCGCCATGAAGGCGGCCAATTGGGGGCGCATCATCAATATCGCCTCGGTTCATGGATTGGTGGGCTCGCCGCAAAAGGCAGCCTACGTGAGCGCCAAGCACGGCTTGGTGGGATTGACCAAGGTGGTGGCCTTGGAGACGGCTCAAACGGGGGTGACTTGCAACGCCATCTGCCCAGGCTGGGTCCTCACCCCCTTGGTGCAAGCGCAAGTGAACGCCAAGGCCCAAGAGTTGGGGATTGACATCGCCAAGGCCACCGAACTCCTCCTTGGCGAAAAAATGCCTTCCAAGCAGTTCACCACTCCTGCAGAATTGGGCGACTTGGCGGTGTTTTTGTGCTCAGACACAGGTCACAACATTCGCGGCGTGGCGTGGAATATGGACGGGGGTTGGGCCGCCCAGTAATGCTGAACGCTTGAGCAAGCTCCGGAGCGTTCAAGTCTTCATTCTTAAGCTTTGTAGAGCAAGACCACGGCGCGGGCTTCCATGCTTTGCTGCAGGCCAACGGGGCCCATTTTTTCCGCAGTCTTGGCTTTGAC
>CAISQQ010000193.1 GCA_903887655.1 uncultured Burkholderiales bacterium | reverse complement strand
GCGTTTCATCGGAGACGTGGTGAAGTCTTCTGGCGCACACACGCAGTTTAAAGAGCACGAACAAGGCTACCAATTGCAAATCGACGTTCCTGGCGTTGCCAAAGAGCACTTGATCATCAAAGTAGAGGACCAAGTGGTGCGACTAGAAACGAGTCCAGACGCAGCTCGCAAGTACAACTTGAGCTATGAGTTGCCTGTGGCCATTGATCCCACCACCAGCCAAGCCAAATTGGACTTGGGTGTATTGAGTCTGGAGCTGAGCAAAAGAAAACCGCTCGACCGAGCTGCCACCTTGAGCATCCAGTAACGATAGCCGCAGATTCAGGGCGCTGGGCGCCTTCGATCTGGCCAAAAAAGTGTTTCTAAATCGGGATGGGGCGACTCAAGAGTCGCCCTATTTTTGTTGGTGGGGATCGACTTGGCCAGTTGGACATCCTTGACCGATTTGAATCTGTCAAAGTGATTGGCTTTACGCAGCCAAATCGCCCAAGCTCCAGCGCGGCAAAACCTCAAAGCCATACGCTTTCGTGCCTTGCTCGAGACCGTACTGCACGCGCATGGCAGCAGCCAATGCGATCATGGCGCCGTTGTCGGTGCACCACTTCAAGGGTGGGAAAAAAACCGACACCTTTTGTTTTTCACAAGCCGCTTGCAGTGAACGCCTGAGGAGTTGGTTGGCGCCCACACCACCCGCCACCACCAAAGTGCGGTCTCCCGTTTGCGCCAAAGCGGCCATGGACTTCTTCACCAGCACCTCGACAATGGCGGCTTGAACACTGGCTGCCAAATCCTCTCGGTGAGCAGCAACTTGTTCGCCCAATTTGTTGACCTGGGTCAGCACCGAGGTTTTGAGGCCCGCAAATGAAAAATCCAAATCTTTGCTGTGCAACAACGGCCTGGGAAAAACAAATGCTGTCGGGTTGCCGCTCATGGCCAGCTGGGAAAGTGCAGCGCCAGCCGGATAGTCCAATCCCAGCAACTTACCCGATTTGTCAAACGCTTCCCCTGCCGCATCATCAACACTTTGACCCAGCAGCTCATACTGCCCCATGCTCTTGACACGCATGAGTTGGGTATGTCCACCCGAGACGAGCAAGCACACAAAAGGGAAACTCGGTGGCACCTCACTTAAAAAAGGCGACAGCAAGTGTCCCTCCAAGTGGTGAATTCCGAGCAATGGTTTATCCAATGCAGCAGCAAGAGAAGCGGCGACGCCCGCTCCGACCAAAAGGGCGCCCGCAAGTCCGGGGCCTTTGGTGTAGGCGATCAAATCCAAATCACGCACTGCCAAGCCGGCCTGCTCCATGACCTCTTGGATCAAGGGAACAACTCGCTGAATGTGGTCGCGCGAGGCCAATTCAGGCACCACGCCACCATAAGGTTGATGCATGGCAATTTGCGTGTGCAGTTCATGGGCTTTCAATGATGCCTGCATCTCAAAAGGCTTTAAGCCAAGGAGCTCAATGCCAACTTGAGGCTGAATCGGCAAGAGTTGCACCAATGCCACGCCACTTTCATCACAGGAGGTTTCAATACCAAGAATGTTCATTTTTTGCGGGGTTTGGGCTCTAGACAGGCCCATCGAAAAAACGCTGGGGAGAAAGCGCTCAAGGACGGATCCCACAACGATTGCTTGAACTCATTTTAAAGCGCAAGTCGGCGCCATGAGAAATTCAGATCAATTAGGCATGATCTTTGCGTTTCTGTTGAGCTATGATGAAGAATGCGCAACCCACTGGTTTTATTTCTGCTATCACCGAGCCAGCATGCACCCCAATCTCAGAATCGTCGTTGTCGCGCCCGACTTGGTCACCGAAGACTCTCAAGATGAACACGCTGTGTGCCTG
>CAISQQ010000192.1 GCA_903887655.1 uncultured Burkholderiales bacterium | reverse complement strand
CTCCCATTTTCTAATTTCATCTCCCCCTTTTTATTTCTTCTTATGAACTGCTCCAACATGCAAAACGTCTCTTATTTGACGCCCACCCAAAGCCATTCTCCCGTGGGTCAAAGCCAACAAGACCGAAGTGAACCCATCCAGCACTCAGCCTTGGCCAATTACCAAATCATTCGAAGAAATGGAGCGGTGGTTCCTTTTGAGCCCGCCAAAATCACCATTGCCTCCATGAAAGCGTTTTTGGCTGTGCATGGTGCGCAAGGCGCCGCCTCCGCCAGCGTTCGCGAAACTGTCGAGGAGCTCACCCAAAGCGTGGTCAAAGCGTTGATGCGCTCCAGACCCGGTGGCGGCACCTTTCACATCGAAGACGTCCAAGACCAAGTCGAATTGAGCCTCATGCGCGGTAGCCACCACGAAGTGGCCAGGGCCTATGTTTTGTACCGTGAGCGTCGCACCCAAGAGCGCGCAGCTCACCAGGAAGCCGCGCACAGTGATCTGCCCGCCTTGCACGTGCTCGATCAAGGCGTGCGCGTGCCCTTGGACCTCGCACACCTGAAAAACCTCATCGCCACATGCTGCGAAGGCCTGAACCCCGATGTGAAGCCTGAGCCCATCATGGCCGAGACTTTGCGCAATTTGTACGATGGCGTGCCTCTCGAAGAAGTCTTCAAAGCAGCGATTTTGGCCACCCGCACCCTCATTGAGAAAGATCCCGACTACACCTTCGCCACGGCTCGCTTGCTCATGCACACGATTGCCAAGGAAGTGTTGGGCTTTGAAGCCCAACCCAAAGAGATGGGGCAACACTATTTAGACTATTTCCCCGCCTTCATTAAAAAAGGCATCGCCAACGACTTGCTCGATGAGAAGTTGGCCCATTTCGATTTGGCCCGTTTGGCCAGCGCCCTCAAGCCCGAGCGCGACTTGCAGTTTGACTACTTGGGTTTGCAAACCCTTTATGACCGTTATTTTTTGCACGTCAAAAAGCAACGCATTGAGCTGCCACAGGCCTTTTTCATGCGCGTGGCCATGGGCTTGTCGCTCAATGAGATTGACCGTGAAACCCGCGCCATCGAATTTTATGAAGTGCTCTCCAAATTTGACTTCATGTCCAGCACCCCCACGCTGTTCAATAGCGGAACCTTGCGCTCACAGCTCTCGAGCTGCTACTTGACCACCGTGCCCGATGACTTGGACGGTATTTATGAGTCCATCAAGGAAAACGCCCTGCTCTCCAAATATGCGGGTGGCTTGGGCAACGATTGGTCACGCGTGCGCGCTTTGGGCAGCCACATCAAAGGCACCAATGGCGAATCCCAAGGCGTCGTGCCCTTTCTCAAAGTGGTCAACGACACCGCCGTCGCCGTCAACCAAGGCGGCAAGAGAAAAGGTGCCGTCTGCACGTACCTAGAGACTTGGCACTTGGACATTGAAGAGTTTTTGGAGTTGCGCAAGAACACGGGCGACGACCGCCGTCGCACCCACGACATGAACACCTCCAATTGGATTCCTGATTTGTTCATGCGCCGCGTGATGGAAAAAGGCGAGTGGACCTTGTTCTCGCCTGCCGAAGTCCCCGATTTGCACGAACTCTTTGGTCGCGCATTTGAAACGGCCTATGTGGCTTATGAAGAAAAAGCCAAAAAAGGGGAAATCAAACCCAGCAAAGTCGTGCAAGCGGCCGACTTGTGGAGAAAAATGCTCACCATGTTGTTTGAGACAGGCCACCCCTGGATCACCTTCAAAGACGCTTGCAACGTGAGATCTCCCCAGCAGCACTGTGGCGTGGTTCATTCTTCCAATTTATGCACCGAGATCACACTCAACACGAGTGACACCGAAACAGCCGTTTGCAATTTGGGCTCGGTCAATTTGCTGCAACACTTGAAAGACGGCAAGATCGATCACGACAAGCTCAAGGTCACCATTTCAACGGCCATGCGCATGCTCGACAACGTGATCGACATCAACTACTACGCCGTCAAAAAAGCTCGCGACTCCAACATGCGTCACCGCCCCGTGGGCTTGGGACTCATGGCCTTCCAAGACTGCCTGTACTCGCTTCGCATTCCCTATGGTTCGCCCGAAGCGGTTCAGTTTGCCGACGAAAGCATGGAGGCCATTTGCTACTACGCTTACATGGCGTCGAGCGACTTGGCCGTTGAGCGCGGACGCTACAACAGCTACAAAGGCTCTTTGTGGGACCAAGGCATTTTGCCCATCGACACACTCGAGTTGCTCTCCAAAGAGCGCGGTGGTTATGTGGAAGTTGACCGCTCGAGCACCCTCGACTGGGATACCCTCAGGCGCAAAATCGCCAAGGACGGCATGCGCAACTCCAACTGCGTGGCCATTGCACCGACCGCCACCATCTCCAACATCATTGGCGTGGACGCTTGCATTGAGCCGTGTTTTGGGAACTTGTCGGTCAAATCCAATTTGTCCGGCGAGTTCACCATCATCAACAGCTACTTGGTGCGCGACCTCAAGCGTCTTGGGCTCTGGGACGAAGTGATGGTGATGGACCTCAAACACTTTGATGGCTCCTTGCGCCCCATTGACCGCGTGCCCCCAGAGGTGAAGTCGTTGTACGCCACCGCCTTTGAAATTGAGACCCAGTGGATTGTCGAGGCGGGTGCCCGTCGTCAAAAATGGATTGACCAAGCCCAGTCGCTCAACATCTACATGGCTGGTGCGTCGGGCAAAAAACTCGATGACACGTACAAGCTCGCTTGGCTCAGAGGCTTGAAGACCACCTACTATTTGCGCACCATGAGCGCCACGCACGTGGAAAAATCCACCGTCAACTCCAATCAGCACAACGCAGTCTCTTCAGGTTCTGGCTCCTCCATGGGTGCGGCGAACGCTTCCAGTGCAAGCGCACTGTCGGCACTCGAAGTGGCCGCGGCAGCGGCAAGAGCTCAGCAAATGGAGTTGTCCGACTCGGCCGCGACAGACATTCGGTTTTGCGGTGTTGACGATCCCACTTGTGAATCTTGTCAGTGATTGAAACCCACACCACGAAAACCACCCAGTCAGCCCACACGGTGTGGATTGGCTCGGTGGCAAGTCGTTGATGAAGTCTCCTTCATTGCTCATCAACTTGATTGGTTTGGTTCATCCAATCCATGATGTTTTTTGTTTTTGATCGAACACATTTCAACGTTTTCATTTCCGCTTTTTTGCATCAAGCCGATGCAATTGAGCAACACTCTTGCAACACATTTTGAATGAACTCTTTTCATTTCAACGCGTTGCATTCATAATCCGAACATTGGAAAATTATCTATGCTGACCTGGGACGAAGAAGTTAAGCCAACATCGCCAACACCAAACCTCGGTGACTCCATGAGTCGCATGGTAGAGTCACCTCAAAATGACTTGGCATCCCAATCCCCCGTGACTCGAACTCTCAATGATGGCGCCCCCATTCCTGCGCCCTCAGTCACCCAAGTTCCCAACCCCCACCCAGGCTTCGCTGCCGACGCACTGAAAGCCGCCAAGCCACCCGCTCGGCGCATCAACGCAGAAGACAAGCGAATCATCAACGGACAGACCGACGTCAACCAGTTGGTGCCCTTCAAGTACAAGTGGGCTTGGGAAAAATACTTGGCCACTTGCTCCAACCACTGGATGCCCCAAGAGGTCAACATGACGCGTGACATCGCGCTTTGGAAAGACCCCAATGGGCTCACCGAAGACGAACGCCGCATCGTCAAACGCAATCTTGGCTTCTTTGTGACCGCCGACTCCTTGGCCGCCAACAACATCGTGCTTGGCACTTACCG
>CAISQQ010000191.1 GCA_903887655.1 uncultured Burkholderiales bacterium | reverse complement strand
GTATTTGATGCAAAGTCAGCAGCTAATGCGATATCACCAATGCCATCATTAGCCACAGCGACCTCTCCGATGTTTCCGTACCCAGTAAAAACCAAGATCACAAAGATGATCACCATCGCTGCCGGGATGACAAGTCCCAAGCGATCAGCAGAACGCTGCTGATTTTCAAACTGCCCACCCCAAACAATGCGCAAATCACCCGGCAAATTCAAGGCTGTCACCACTTTTTGTGCCTCGCTCACAAAGCCCGTTAAATCGCGTCCATCCACAGACACCTGAATACTGGTGAATCGCGCACTTTGTTCGTGATCAACTCGAATGGGACCATCAACCAATCGAATGTCAGCCAGCGCATTGGTTGCCCAAATGCGTCCATCGGGGGCGGAGAGTTGTAGGTTCTTAAAAGCCTCAGGACTTTGGCGTGTGGCCTCATTGCCGCGGATCATGAGGGGAATTCGAAATCCATTTTGCAACACATAGCCCAAAGATTCACCCTCAATCTGATCTTTGAGGGATTTTTGCAATGACTCGACGCTCAACCCTGCTTGCCCCAGATTGGCTCTGTTCAATTTCACCGAGAGGTACTGTAAGCCCTCCGCCTTGGGCGCGATGACCTCAGCCGCACCCGGTATGGGGCGAACACTATTGGCGATTTTGAGGGCAGTTTCGTTCAAGACACCCAGGTCTGTGCCAAATATTTTGATGACGACATCTCCACGCGTTCCTGTGAGCATTTCAGACACTCGCATCTCAATGGGCTGGGTAAAACCATAGACCAAGCCCGGAAATCCATCTAAAACGGTGCGAAGCGCTGTGATGATGTCGTCTTTTTTACCACGCCATTCACTCTTGGGCTTGAGGACCAAAAAGGTATCGGTTTCATTAAAGCCCATCGGATCGAGCCCCAACTCATCCGATCCTGCACGAGCAATGATTGATTTGACCTCGGGCACTTTCTCCAAAATGGCTTGCTGCACACGGGTGTCGATCTCAAGCGCAGCTTCCAAGGAAATGGATGGAAGTTTTTGCAACTGGATCAAGATATCCCCCTCATCCAAGGTGGGCATAAAGGTTTTTCCAATGGAGCCGTACAAAAAAGCGGCCACGACCAAAGAAGCAAATGATATGGCGTACAGCCATTTGGGCTTGGACCACACGCGCTCGCGCAGCTGAAGATAGGCCGAGTGAACTTTTTTCATCACCAAAGGCTCGTGAGCGCCCTCTTCCTTCAATACCAGTGAAGCCAACGCTGGAATGACCGTAAAAGCCAACAACAGCGAGGAGGCGAGCGCCATGATGATGGTGATGGCGACGGGTGCAAAGAGCTTGCCCTCTAAGCCCTCTAAACTCAAGAGCGGTAAAAAAACCACGCAGATGATCAGCACACCAGATGCAACGGGTTTGACCACCTGACGAACCGCATTGAGCAAAATTTCAGTCTTTGACAAGGCATGACCGGCTGGATTTGAAGCGTAGGCAGTTTCGATGTTCTCCACCACAACAATCGCTGCATCGACCAACATCCCCAAGGCAATGGCCAACCCCCCCAGGCTCATCAAATTTGCAGTCAAACCAAAACCACGCATGAGCATGAAGGTGCTCAGCAGTGACAAAGGCAAGGCCACCGCCACCACAAGGGAGGCACGAACACCGCCCAAAAACACGTAAAGCGTGATGCACACCAACACCGCGGCCTCGATCAAAGCATGAATCACGGTATCCGAAGCACGCGTGACCAGATCGCCGCGGTTGTAGAAGGTCTTTATCGTCATGCCTTTAGGCAAGTGCGGTGCCATCTCGATGAGTTTTGCATCAACCGCATTGACCAGCTGGCGTGCGTTAACGCCTCGCATACCCAGCACCAAACCCTCAACGGCTTCGCCTTGACCGTCGTGGGTGACAGCACCGTAACGCGTCAGTTCACCATGGGTGACCGTGGCGATGTCGTCGAGCTGAATCTTCTCACGATGCTTGGTGGTCAATCGAATGGCACGCAAGTCGTCCAAAGTTTGCACCGCACCTTCAATTCGGACCACCAAGGCTTCTTCACCCGCCGTCAAACGACCCGCACCGTCATTGCTGTTGTTGGCGATCAATGCTTGACGCAAATCGTCCATGGGCAAGCCCATTGCCGCCATCTTTGCTGCATTCGGAATGACTTCATACGTCTGCACTCTGCCGCCAAGCGAGTTGACATCGGCCACTCCGGCGATGGTTCTCAACTCTGGGCGAATCACCCAGTCGAGGACTCTGCGTTTTTCAGCCAAACTATAAGCCTCGCCTTCTAGCGTGAACATGTAGACCTCGCTCAGTGGCGTGGTGATGGGGGCCAATCCACCTGTGACACCATCGGGCAAATCACGCATGACGGAACCCAAGCGCTCAGAGACTTGTTGTCTCGCCCAATACAAATCCACACCTTCTTCAAAGTCGATGGTGATGTCAGCAATGGCGTACTTTGAGATCGATCGAACAACGCGCTTTCTTGGAATACTCAAGAACTCTTGTTCGATGGGCTTGACGACGCGTTGCTCCACTTCCTCGGGTGTCATTCCTGGTATTTTGAGTATGACTTTGGCCTGTGTGGGCGAGATATCAGGGAAAGCATCAATGGGTAAGTTAAGCCATGAATAGACGCCGGCGATGGTCAGCAAAAGAGAAAAAGCCAGCGTCAGACTGCGAAAGCGTAAGCTCAACCGTATGATTTGCTCAAACACTAGTTGTCCTTTTGCATCATCGCACGCAAGGATGCAACGCCTGTCATGGCCACTTTGCTACCGGCCGACAGCGTGGCCTCAACGAGGGACAAATCGTCTGTCGAGGAAATGATATTCACCTCTTGGGCAACAAACCCTTTGTCGTTGGCGACAAACACCCATGATTTACCACTCCATTGAGTGACCGAGCGCGAAGGGATTAACCAATGGGACTTTAATTTGTCGAGACTGGGTTTGGCTTCAGTGTGTACGGCAACGGTAACCAGTTCACCGACTTGTAAACTACCCCTTTGGATCACCAAGGCGCGTGCACGTGCAGATTGACTGGCATCAAGAGCGCGGCTCACACCTGTGATTTTGGCACTTGCACTGCGAGAAGGAATACTGACAGCATCCCCCACCTTCATTTGCGAAGCTTTATCCGATGAAAGTTGCAAATCGATTTGCAATTGCGAGGTATCGGCCAGTTTAAAGAGCAATGCACCGGCTTCAACCCGCTGGCCAACAGCCACAAAAGCTTCGGAAACAGTCCCTGATAAAGGCGCTTGAATGGTGCCTGTGGCATAGCCCGAATTGGCATCAAAACGCATGCCTGTGGCCAACAACTCAGCCTCACGGGCACGCAACAATGATTGCGCCACTTCTTGCTTGGATCGACTCAGCTGCAAACGCACCGCTGGAATAATGCCTTCGTCATACAAAGCCTGATCGCGTTGCACCGCAGCCGTTGCATTTTTAGAGTCCAAACTGGCCTCCAATAGCAATCGACGCGCATCGCCCAACATGGGACTGGTGAACAACGCCAGGGATCTTGCGGCTTTCACCGTGTCACCCACCCCCACCAATAAACGCGACACTTGTCCAGGATAAGGGGCTGAAACCGTGAATTCTTTTCCCGGGGGCACGACCACGGTGGCACTGACCAGCACCTGAGCGTCCTTCATTGACTGGACCGTGGTCACTTGTAGGCCCAGGCTAGCTTGCTGTTGAACACTGAGCTGCAAAAAAATGGGCAAACCACTGGCCACTGGGACAGGCGAAGACTCGGCTTTTGCAGCATTCGTCAACGTCATAGTCTGACAGGCTAAAAGCGCAAAAATGACGTACTTTTTAAAAATGGCCATCTTGTTTTCTATAAACAGCAATTGACACCAACTTAAAATGGAACATGAATATACAAATCAAAGTGCCGATAATTTTCACTTCAAAATATCTAAAACTCTTAGGATTTTATGTCAAATGATTGAATTAATTCTTTGCCGTGATCCCTCCATCGCATGATAAAAAAAATAGGAGTCATAGGCTAGACAAAATGATCGTTTTTTATGCCTATCTCTGAATTAAACCACGAAAGATCAAGTATCTACACGCCTGGAATAATTCATTTGGACCATCCTTTAATCATGACGGTTATTGGGTGAAATTAAAGGCAGAGGAACTTTAATAATTTCAAGAATCAACAAAACCCAGCAAAACGTACAAATCAAAGCACCGACATAAAATGTATATTCAGCACCCAAGTGATCCCAGAGGAGCCCTGCAATTGCATTGGATGCGAGCATTGATATGCCCAGGCAGAAATTAAAAACCCCATAGGCTGTACCCCGCAAATGATTGGGTGCAACATTCGCGATCATTGAGGCGAGTAGGCCTTGTGAAATACCCATGTGCAAACCCCACAATGAAACACCCAGGAGAACATACTCAGCGTCTTTTCCGCAGGCCAATACGATATTGGCCAATAAAAGTGTAAAAACACCCCACATGATGAGTTGGCCATGTTCCACTTGATCGGAAAGCTTTCCAATGGGATACGAGACTGAAGCATAGACCACATTCATGACCACCATGATCAAGGGGACCAAAGACATGGGTATTCCACTTTGATAGGCTCGCAATACTAAAAATGCATCGCTGTATCTTGCCAATCCCAACATGATCCCGATGGAGATGATTGACCAGTAATTGGGGCCCAACTGTTTTAAGACATTGATGTTGAAAAGATTGAAGGGTGTGTCAGATCGATCCTTGTGGGTCTCAGTGACAAACAGAAGCATCAAAGTCACAGCAAGAAGGGCAGGCAAAGTGGCGACCCAAAACACCTTCTTAAAGTCATTGGCCCACACCAGCATCAACATCACAGCGATGGATGGGCCAAGAAATGCACCTACTGAGTCCAAAGCTTGACGCAATCCAAACGCGGATCCGCGGAGTTCGACTGGCGTGATGTCCACAATGAGCGCGTCTCTAGGGGCATCTCGGATTCCCTTGCCAATTCGGTCGATAAATCGAGCACCCAGAATCATCTGAATGGAAGTGGCTGTAGGAAATATGGGTTTGGTGATCGCACTCAGACCATACCCGACGACAGCCAGAATCTTTCGGCGACCTAAGAAATCACTCAAACCACCAGAAAACACCTTCAACATCAAAGCAGTTGATTCGGCAACGCCCTCTATGAGCCCGACTGTCAAAACACTCGCTCCCATTGTGCTCACCAGGTACATGGGCAGCAAACTGTGAACCATGTCCGATGAAATATCGGTCAACATACTCACGAAGCCGAGCACCCAAATACTCTTCGGTATAGCCTTGAGGTCAGCAGCAGGCTTATTTTTTAGAAAACCATGAGAAAACTGTTTTTTCATCCGATTCTTGGTCGTTTTTAGCGTTCAAGTTTTCGCAATCGTTGACGCCAGTCATCGACATACCGAATGCAATGCCCGTTGGGCAAAGCCAGGCACCCAGTTCAATGGGGGCGACTCCAACTTCAAGCCATTTAAAACCCGCGCGTCAAGTTGTCGATATAAGCGGGTTTCACGAAATTCGTGTTCCCCATCGACTGGAATCCAAACCCATCTTTAGAATCCTTGGGACGCATTGATTTTTTGATGGGATCAAGCCAAGGCTCGATGGTAGAGATTGGGTGCATGGGAATCTTTGCCACAAGTCAAGGACAAGCTTAAAAAGATTGTTTACAGTTCGTCGCTCACAGACCCAGTCATGAACAGAGTGGCTCATTTTTGAGTCACTGCTCCTTCAATGACTTGTTTTGTCAAAAGCAGTGGGTTCTTTGCCTTGATGACTGTGATGGATGACCCTAAACTCAAAGGCATTCCTATTTATGAGTCTCGGCCATCCTTGAGGCTGGATTGTTACAACAAGTTTTGTAAACTGCTCGAAATAGTCGTTTCAATCCATGATGTGAAACCACCGAAACATGGCCCAAAAAGTAATATTTTAGAACTGCATATTGACCGATTGTAGGGCCCACCCTTTTCAAAAAATCACCTATCTT
>CAISQQ010000190.1 GCA_903887655.1 uncultured Burkholderiales bacterium | reverse complement strand
GGCATGGCGGCCATCATCAAGGTGTAGCCATCAGCGGGGGCTTTGGAGACGAACTCCGCCGCAATGGCTCCATTGGCTCCCGCCTTGTTTTCCACAATCACGGGCTGATCAAGCGCGTGACTCAGGCGCTCAGCAATCACGCGAGAGATCCCATCGGTGTTGCCACCCGCGGCAAAAGGCACAATGATTTTGATTTGTTTTTGTGGCCAATTGAGTGCCGTCTGAGCGCCAACACCGGCTGAGGCAGTAGCACTCGATTGGGCAAAGATCAGTTCAGAGGAGCCCAGGCACGCCCACAGCGCACAAGCACCCATGATGAACGGGCGACGAAAGCGGCTGCTTACAGACACGCGAGGTGACAAAATGCTCAACAAATTCAACATGTTCTTCTCCAAAAATTGTGATACAAGAATCATTTCCACTTTCACAAAACAAGTCAGCCATTCGAAAGCGAATCATCCCCTTTAAAGGGACGACTAAGTGATGGCGTTTGCACGCTTGATGCTGTTGATCATGGAAGAGGTGAGCAAATACTCACGGGTTTTCTCAGGCGACTGTGCAATGCTCCTCAAGAGCGCAATGCGCTCTCGCCGTCGCACAGGATCTTTCTCTTCCAAGTTGTGTTTATTTTTGATCGAAATTTCTTGCACATACTCCATGTTGACGGTCCTTCTTTGCCGAACATAAAGATCGAGCAAATCCTCATCACTCTCGCCATGAAAGACGCGTGCGAGCTTTTCACCCAAATTCATCGCATCGTGGATGCCGCTGTTGAGACCAAATCCGCCCAAAGGATTGTTAACGTGAGCACTGTCCCCGGCCAAGAGGACACGGCCCACGCGGAACTCTTTGGCCACCCGTTGGTGCACTCGGTACACACTTTGGTGAACAATGGGGAACTCGATGGGCGTTTTGGCGTTGAGCACACGGTTGAAAATGGCGTTGGCATACCGTGGGTGCAAGACCTCCTCATCACTCAAGTCGGTCCCAACAGGCACTGTCATGCGCCACAGTCCAGGAGGGCCCACATCGGGCATTTTGAAAAAAGCCACCCACTGATCAGGGTCACTGATGTAGGCATTGTCCGCATAACCCAGAGGTGCCCAGTCAAAGGTGGTGCTCACCACACTGTAGCGCTCAGGCCAGGTATAGCCATCGAACTCGATATTGACCGATTTTCTGACCAAACTCTTGCCACCATCAGCCCCGATCACCCAAGAGGCGGTGAATTCGACCGCTAGAGCTGGCTCCAGGTCTGAGCGCGATCGATCCAAGGCCACCACTTTGACAACACCAGGGCTGCTGGTTTGATCCAAGCTTTGGAACTCATGCGAAAACAGCACTTGGGCATGGGGATGGGCCTGGAGCATGCCGAGCAAGATGGGCGTGAGACGATGCTGCTCCAAGTGCAGTCGGTAAGGGTATGGCGTGTCATTTTTCAAAACGCCCATATCCCACTCGGCCACCAAGCCTTCTTGTAAATCTCGGCTTTGCCAAGTCGGCACTCGGATGCCCACAGCCATCATGGCTTGGGTGACACCCAAGGGCTCGAGCATTTCAAGCGTTGGGGGGTGAAAGGTGCCAGCGCGAAGATCCAGGGTGGTACGAGGCTCGGACTCCAGGACGCAAACGGGCACGCCCGCACGCGCGAGCACCAGGGCACACAAAAGACCCACTGGTCCTGCGCCCACCACCATCACTGGGAAGGCGTGAGAAGTATCCTCAAGGTTGGGTAACATACTCAAGCTTCCGTGAAAAAATCAATGTTAAACACATGGTGGTATCAATAGGAACGCGGCAAACCCAGCACACGCTCTGCGACATAGGACAAGATCAAATTCGTGGAGATGGGTGCGACTTGGTACAGACGTGTTTCTCTGAATTTGCGCTCAATGTCATACTCCGCAGCAAAACCAAAACCACCGTGGGTTTGAATGCAAGCATTGGCAGCCTCCCAAGACGCATCGGCGGCGAGCAATTTGGCCATATTGGCTTGGGCGCCACAATTGAGACCTCGATCAAAGACCTCGCAAGCATTGAACCGCATCAAACTGGCGGCTTCCACATTCACATAGGCCTTGGCCAGGGGAAACTGGATGCCCTGGTTTTGACCAATGGGGCGATCAAAGACCACGCGCTCGTTGGCGTACTTACAAGCGCGCTCTAAAAACCAATAACCATCGCCCACGCA
Source organism: uncultured Burkholderiales bacterium (assembly GCA_903887655.1). Classification (GTDB taxonomy): domain Bacteria; phylum Pseudomonadota; class Gammaproteobacteria; order Burkholderiales; family Burkholderiaceae_C; genus Limnohabitans. The sequence goes on along the minus strand of CAISQQ010000190.1, from coordinate 6,661 downwards.
CTCCGCAGCAATCAAAATGCGCTCGGCATTGAGCCCATCCAAAATGTATTTGAGCCCTTCGCCTTCAACGCCAATTCGGTTTTCAACCGGAATTTCCAAATTATCAATAAAGATCTCATTGGTCTCGTGATTGACCATGTTGCGAATGGGTCGCACCGTGATGCTTTTACCCACCTCACCCCTTAAGTCCACCAAAAACACCGATAGTCCTTGGGTTTTTTTCTTGACTTGATCGAGCGGTGTGGTTCTGGCCAAGAGCAGCATGTAATCCGAGTGCTGTAAGCGAGACGTCCAGACCTTTTGTCCACTCACCACATAGCGGTCACCCTTCAAGGTGGCGAAGGTTTTGAGTTTGGTGGTGTCCGAGCCCGTCGTGGGCTCGGTGACCGCCATGGCTTGCATGCGCAACTCGCCACTGGCAATGCGTGGCAAAAGATCCTTTTTTTGCGCCTCTGAGCCGTGGCGAAGCACGCAGCCCATCACATACATTTGACCGTGGCAGGCGCCTGAGTTGCCGCCCGCTCGGTTGATCTCCTCCATCACCACACTGGCTTCGGCGAGCGTGAGGTTGGAGCCACCGTACTCCTCGGGAATGAGGCCACTTAACCAACCCGCTTTGGTCAAGGCCGTGACGAAGGCCTCAGGGAATGCACGCTTTTCATCCAGATCTTGCCAATAGCGCGAATCAAATTGTGAGACCAAGTCGCGAACACCTTCGCGAATTTGGGGATAGTCGTGCAATGGGTTGGGGGTGGAATTGAACATGAATAGAACTTCAAAGAAAAAGATGAATTAAAAAAATGGGGGGACCAACTTCTGACCGACAAGGGCTTGGGACTGCTTCAAGAGAGAGCTCTAAGCCCATACCCTGAGGATCAAAGATGCTCAGGTGTACATCTGCCCACCATCGACATTGATCACGCTGCCACTGAGGTAGCCGGCCAAGGGTGAGCAGCAAAAAGTCGTCAAATCGGCAAGTTCTTGGGGCTCGGCCATGCGACCAAAGGGCATGGTTTGCGTCAACTCCATCCAACGTGCAGGGTCATCGAACTTCTTTTGCGCTTGCGCTTGGAGCATCGTTTGCATGCGCTCGCTGCGTGTTGGGGATGGGTTCACGCCAAAGACCCGAACACCGTGTGAAACGCTCGCTCCTCCAACGGCTTTGGTAAAAGCAATCACAGCCGCATTGGCTGTGGAGCCACAAAGGTAGGCATTTCTGGGCGCTGCACCGGCCATGCCAATGATGTTGGCGATGACCCCTTTTTTCTTGGCCTGCATCAGCGGCAAAACTTCACGCACCAAATTGATGTAGCCAAACACCTTGAGCTCCCAGGCCTCGCGCCAGCGGTCTTCGTCAATATCGAGCACGCTCCCACCAGGAATGGCTCCGGCGTTGTTGACCAAAATATCGATCTCGCCACACTGCTCGGTGAGCGTCTTGGCGCTGCCACGCGCACCCATGTCAATGGCCAGAACCTCACAGTCAACGCCCGTGTGGGCTTTGATCTCTTGGGCAGCGCTTTGTAAGCCGGCCAGTGAGCGCGAGACCAAAATGGGCGTGGCCCCTTCTTTGGCAAACGAATGGGCCACAGCCAAGCCGATGCCCTTGGAGCCGCCCGTGATCACGACACGCTGTCCTTTGAGTTTCAAATCCATGAATCGTTCCTTGAGAAAAAATAAAATTACAACATATTCAACAAGCTTGGAGAGAGTCAACCCCTTTCTAGGGGCTTGTCAACTTGCCATGGGGCTTGATGAATTAGCCCTGGGGTCTGGGCACTTGTTCTGCATACCAGGTGGCCAAGTCATGACCCTGAACAAAACACACCTGTGAACTGGCCATCAACAAATCGAGCATGCGCTCAAAGGAGCCAAAGCGGTGGGGCACCCCAATCAAATGGGGGTGCAAACCAATGGCCAAAACGCGTGGGTGCTTGAGCGATTCGCGCTCAAAAAGCGCCAAGGTGTGACGAGTTCTCTCGAGCATTTCCAAGCTCGAGTGTTTTTCAACCGCATAGATGATGGAGTCGTTGATCTCCAAGTTGTAAGGCAAACTCAGCAACGGTCCGTTTTGCGTGTGCATCCAGTTGGGGACATCGTCCACCACCCAATCAAAGACATATTCAATGCCCTCTTGCACCAAAGTCTCGGGGGTGGTGTGACTCTCTCGAAGGCCAGGACCTAACCAACCGCGGGGTCTCACGTGAGTCAAGGCCTCGATCATGTCCAAAGAGGTTTTGACCACCTCGGCTTCTGCGCCCGCATGATTCAAGGACTTTTGGTGCACACCGTGACCAATGAACTCCCAGCCAGCTTGGTGCATGGCGTGAGCAGCTTGGGGGTAGGCCTCAATCACACCGGCATTGAAACTGGTAGAAGCCGTGAGACCTCTGTCAACAATGGCCTCAATGATGCGCGGCAGTCCACAGCGCATACCGTAGTCCACCCAGCTGAAATTAGGCACATCGGGTACAGTTTCCTTGCCGTGAGGCGGCGTGATGATGGTGCGCGGCATGGGAGCATCAAACTGCCAATGCTCCACATTGACCACCAAATGAACCATGATCGAGCCCTCAGGGTGAGGCTTGAGCACAGGGCCGTCGTTGGAGAAGTGGTAGGGAATTCGAGGGTTTGCCATTCAGTGTCTCATTGAGGTGAAGTTCTTGAACAAAGTCGTGGGTGGTGTTGGGTGAGCGTTTCTCTAGGCTCAGTGGCGCATTTGCTTTAAGACTTCCAGCTTCATTTGATTAAAGCCAGCACTCGTGGTCAATTCCAAATTTCGAGGCCGCTCGAAAGCCACCTCTAAGCGAGCTTGAATACGACCGGGCCTGGAAGACATCACATACACGGTATCGGCCAAAAAGAGTGCCTCATCAATATCGTGAGTCACAAAAACCACCGTGGGTTTGAGTTGCTGCCAAACCGTCAGGAGCAACTCTTGCATGCTCAGGCGAGTTTGTGCGTCCAGTGCACCAAAGGGCTCATCCATGAGCAAAATCTGCGAACCCATGGTGAGCACGCGTGCAATTCCGACTCGCTGTCGCATCCCACCCGAGAGTTGCACAGGCAGCGTTTTTTCAAAAGCAGAAAGCCCCATGATGGAGAGCATTTCTTTGGCACGGGGCTCATAGACCGATTTGGCAACACCTTGTACTTTGGGCCCAAAGACAACGTTGTCCCACACGCTCAACCAAGGAAACAAGGCCGCCTCTTGAAACACAACGCCTCGCTCGGGACCCGGTTGTCGAACCGGCTGTCCATTGACCAAGAGCTCGCCTTGGGTGGGCTGCTCAAAGCCAGCAATCATGTTCAAAAGCGTTGACTTGCCACATCCCGAGGGCCCAAGGAGGGCCACAAACTCTCCCGAGCGGACTCTCAAATCCACACCTTTGAGAGCCACAACGGGAGGCTGCGTTGAAAAAGTTTTATCCAAACCCAAGATATCAATCGTGCTCATGGTCAGTCCAATCAATGGTTTTGAAGTAAGCGCCAGCGCAGCACACGAGACTCCAGCAGCACGATGAGACTGTCGGAGACAAAACCCATGAGACCGATGGAGACCATATCAGCGAGCACAATGTCCATGCGACCCACATAGTAAGCATCCCACAGCACATAGCCCAAGCCCGATTTCACCGCCACCATCTCCGAGACGATCACCGCGGTCCAAGAAATACCCAGACCCACCCGCAGTCCGGTGAAGATATTGGGCATGGCGCTGGGCAAGACCACGCGCCAGAGCAGTTGACGAGAATTCACGCCCATCATGAGGGCGGCGCGCACCAAATTTTTCTCCACATCCCTGGCGCCTTGGGTGGTGTTGACCACGATGGCGTAAAACCCGCCCAAGAAAATCAAGAAAATGGATCCCACATCCCGGATACCGAAAAGCGCGATTGAAAACGGCAACCAAGCCGTGATCGGTATCGGCCTGAGACCTTGAATCATGGGATCCACCAATTGAGCCGCCAATCGACTCCAACCCAGCATCAGCCCCAGTGGCACACCAATGAGGGTCGCGCAGACAAAGCCCTCAAGAACCCGGGTGCTGGAGTAACTCACGTTGGCCACCCAAGTGCCTAAATAAGGGTTCAGGCCCAAGCCCGCATTGCCCCATATCCAAGACTGCCAGCCCAAGGCAACGGCCAGCGGCGTGGGCACGATGCCAGCCATGTCGGGCTGCGAGCCCGCATACTGCCACAGGCTGAGCACTGCCAACGGCAAGATGAGGGCGAGCACCACTTTTTGAAATCGACTATGGGCCATGTTGGTTCACCAATCAAGTGAATAGACAAAAAATTGACATGCTAGGGGCTAGAGAGATGAACGCGCTAAAGTTTAACGTTTGATCTCTTTGGCCAAGGAGTCGTCATACAAAGCTGCGGCTTCTTGGTTCACTTCTTTTTGAATGATGCCTTGCTTGAAAGCAGCCTCGGCCAAGAGTTGCACTTGTTCTTTGGTGAGCACGCCACCGAGCTTGATGATTTTTGCCGAGTCTTTGGTCACACTGGGTGGCAGGCCTGTGTATTTGGAATAGGCATCGGCAAACGCGTCGTTGTTTTTACTCATTTGCTCCTCAGCATTCAAGTACACCCATAAAAACCGTTTGATGGCTTCTTTCTTATTGGTGTAGGCCTCTCTTGATGCGGCCAGCATCCCCAGCTCAGCACCGACAGACTTGGCTTTGGAGTAGTCGGTGTTCTTGGCAAAGTAAGCCTCACCCTCTGACACCGCTTGGGACTCAAAGGGCTCCCAGAGCACCATGGCATCAATGTCACCGCGTTTCATGGCCTGAATGAATGCCGTGCCACCGCCTTGGATATTCACGGGCGTGAAGCTTGTGTAGGGAACGCCTTTTTCAATGAGCGTCATGGCAAACTGGAACCACACAGCGGAACCCGGTGCGATGCCAATTTTCTTGCCCGCGATGTCTTTGAAGTCATTGATCACAACGCCTTTTTTGACGACAAGGTCTTTGGCCGAACTGCCCACACCGGTGAGGCCGATGAGATTTTTGCTGCCCTGTGACGCCGCAATGGCCAAGTCCCCTGGGCCGACTGCCGAGACGTCCACCGAGTTCGATAGCAAGGCGGTTCTGGCGTCCGCGTAACGGACAAACTCAGAGCGTTTGACTTCGATGTTGAATTTCTTGAGTTCCTCTTCCACGTTGAGCATGGGCGACAAATGTCCCACTTTGACAAAACCAATGCTCAGTGTCTCGCGCTGCGCCAAGGGCGCGGGAGCCGGCCCAATGGCGAATGCACTTTGACAAGTCAGCACCAGTGCACTGGACAGAGCCACGGCTGACACCCACTGAAAACCTAGACCACTGGACTTCACGTTCATTTTGTATTTCATAATCCAACTCCATTTAAACAATTGAAAATTGACAACCTCACACACTCCAACTGACTTTTCACTCGCCAACTCCTCCAACCAGAGCGCATCCCCCAAAGGGCTCAAGAAGCCCTGCAAACGACTCACTCGCCTTTAAAAACTGGATCGCGTTTTGCTGCAAAGGCAGCTCGGCCTTCGGCATAATCTTTCGACGCAAAACAGCCCTTCACCGCTTGGTCAACCCGGCTCACCAACTCAGCATCAGAGCCCGCCATCACGGTGTTGATGGCAAGCTTGGCCGCGGCAATGGTCAGGGGTGCATTTTGTGCAATTTGATGGGCCACGCTCTGGGCGTGCTCGAACACATTGTCATGCAACGAGTTCAGTAAGCCCAAGCTCAGAGCCTCTTGAGCGGGATAGACATTGGCGGTGAAGAAGACCTCACTCGCCTTGGCCACACCCAAGATGTTGACCATGCGCTTGAGTCCCGTGTAAGCATATCCCAGCCCCAACCGAGCCGCAGGCATGCGAAACTTGGCGTTGGGTGCAGCAAAGCGCAAATCACAAGCCAAGATCAGCCCCAGACCCCCGCCATAACAAATCCCACTGATGGCTGCGATCACGGGTCTTGGAAAGTCACTCAATGCGCCTTGGGCGCGCGAGACGGCGCGGTCATAAAGGGCCACTTGTTCGGGATCATTTCTTTTTTCACCAAACTCAGAAATATCCGCCCCGGAGACAAAGGCCTTTTCTCCAGCACCTCTGAGGATCACCACACGCACTTCTGCTCGGTGATGGAGGTCCTCCAAATAGTCGCCCAGTTTGAGCCACATGGAGTAGGCCATGGCATTGAAGCGCGCTTCGTTGCAAAAAGTGATGGTGGCCACATGACCATCAATGGCCATGAGCACGTCTCGCTCAGGGGTAGCGGACTGAGGGTTGGAGGCACTTGTGGGTGTATTCATGATCTAGACGCATTGTTGTTGGTGAAAGGCTTGGATGTCATCCTGACTGTAGCCGGCTTCAAGCAGCACCTCATCGGTGTGCTCGCCCCACTCTGGGGCAGGGGCAACGACCATGGCTGGCGTGCGCTCGAGGGTCACAGGTTGGGTGATGTAATGCTTGTCACCGTGCTCAGGGGTGTGCAAAGTGGCGGTCACATGGAGGTGCTTGACTTGTGCATCTTCAAAGACCTCGGGCACGCTGTAGACGGGGCCTGCAGGCACGCCCACTTGATTGAGGAGCATCACCCACTGGTGCACAGTTTTGTCTTTGAAGACGTCTTGCAAAAGAGCGTTCAAGCGCTCGCGGTGCATCACGCGGG
>CAISQQ010000189.1 GCA_903887655.1 uncultured Burkholderiales bacterium | reverse complement strand
TGGCGCGCGAGTTTGGCTTGGTATGGCAGTGGGGCGAGTCTGCGCATGCTGTGCCTTGGGTTTTCGGCCGGGGTGCCCTTGCTCTTGGTGCTGGGGACCTTGAGTTTTCGCCTGCGAGAGGCGGGCGTGGAGCTCAGCACCATCGGGTTTTTGAGCTGGGTGAGCCTGGCCTATGCCTTCAAATGGCTGTGGGCGCCCCTGGTGGACCACCAACGCATCCCGTACTTGAGCAAGCGTCTCGGGCGCCGCCGCGCTTGGCTCTTGGTCTCCCAATGCGGCTTGATCGCGGGGCTTTTTTTCATGGCCCACACCTCTGCGCAGACCCAATTGACGGCCTTGGTGATGGGCGCCTTGTTTGTGGCACTGGCCTCGGCCACCCAGGACATTGCGCTCGATGCGTACCGCATCGAGTCGGCGGCCCTGGAACACCAAGCGGCACTGGCCGCCATGTACCAAAGCGGCTACCGGCTGGGGATGATCTGGGCCGGTGCGGGCGCCTTGTGGATTGCTGCCAGGGCCCAGGACTTGTTGCCCACCACCTTGGCGCTGAGCCCGCAAGCGGCCAGTCAACTCGCCTGGGCGAGCGCTTACAGCTGCATGGCGCTGTCCATCGGGGTCGGACTGATCGCGGGTCTTTGCTCGCCAGAACAACCCAGCCCACCCCCGCCGCGCCAAGACAGCCTCAAGGCCTGGCTGCAAAACGTCATGTGGGCCCCCTTTCAAGAGTTCTTCAGCCGCTTTACGTGGCGGCAAGCGGCCACCATCCTCGCCCTCATTGGCCTGTACCGCATCAGTGATTTGGTCATGGGGGTGATGGCCAACCCGTTTTATGTGGACATGGGGTTCACCAAGGATGAGATCGCTTGGGTCTCCAAGGTCTTTGGCGTGCTCATGACCTTGTGCGGTGCCTTCTTGGGCGGCGCCTTGACTCAACGCTTTGGCGTGCTGCGCGTGCTCATGTGGGGGGCGGCCCTCAGTGCCGCTTCCAATTTGCTGTTTGCCTGGCTCGCAGGCCTGGGCCACTCCTTGGGCGCTTTGATTGGGGTGATCAGTGCCGACAACTTGTCGGGCGGCATTGCGCAAGCGGCCTTTGTGGCGTTTCTCTCGGGCCTCACGCGTTTGCAATTCTCCGCTTCACAGTACGCCATGCTCAGCGCCATCGTCTTTTTGTTGCCCCAGAGCTTGGCGGGGTTTTCGGGGCTGGCCGTGGAACAGGTGGGATACAGCTGGTTTTTCATCGGCACAGCCCTCCTGGGGCTGCCGGTGTTGATCTTGATCAAACAACTGCAGCGCCTGAACTTGATCGCCCCGCCTTCCACCCCCTGAGGAGGGACAATCCAGGTGGCAGCCCTCCAACGCTGACGGATCGGCTGGCCACACCCTGAGGTGCTGGTCAAGCCCCTTGTTTACCTTTCTTTACGCGAGGTTCAAATTAACGCCACCTTGGGCGAGCATCCTATGGCCATGGAAAACATACTCTTGATCGAAGACGACCAACGCCTGGCGCAAATGGTCTGCGACTACATGCAGCAATTTGGTTTTGTCATGTCTCACGCCCTCAATGGACATGGGGGGCTGCAAAAAGTACAAGACACGCATGCCCCCCAGTTGGTGATCTTGGACCTGATGCTGCCCGACATGGATGGGCTCGAGGTGTGCCGCAGCATCCGCGCTTTGCCCAACGCCTGCGCCAAAATCCCCGTCCTCATGCTCACCGCCAAAGGCGACCCCATGGACCGGGTGGTGGGCCTGGAGCTGGGGGCGGATGACTACCTGAGCAAACCCTTTGAGCCGCGCGAGCTGTTGGCGCGCGTGCGAGCCATCTTGCGCCGCCAAGGCTTGCAAAGCGAGAACGCAAGCGCCACCGCTGTCCAACCGATGCTGCGCTTTGGCCGCTTGGAGTTGGACCGCGATGCCCGAAGCGTCAGCGTGGGCGGCAAGCCGTGTGAGCTCACGTCTTATCAATTCGACCTCTTGATGGTGCTGGCCGAGCGTGCCGGGCGAGTCCTCACCCGCGACCAAATCATGGAGGCGGTGCGTGGGCGCGAGCTCGAGGCCTTTGATCGCAGCATTGATGTGCACATGGGCCGCATTCGCGCTGCCATTGAAGACGACTTAAAGTCCCCCAAACGCATCTTGACCGTGCGTGGGGTAGGATACGTTTTCGCCAAACAACAAGATTAAATTCTCTCGCCCTGGCCTGACGGTGAACCCCAAGGGGGCTGCCCAGTGCTGTTGATGGGGGCGCTTTGTGTTGATGGGGGCTGGGCTGAGCGTTGGCACCCCTCATCTTGCAGCCCCGCCCAAGTCTTGACGTGTGGGCCTTTGGAGACCGACCAACACCGTGTCGGTGCACCCGCCAGGGGCCCTTCACCGGCCAGGGCGCCACACCGCTCTCGCCCGACCCCAAGGAGAGCGCCTTCTTTAATTTTGAGATGCCTTTTTGACCATGCTCTTGCTGCGTATATTTTTTAGACGGTTGTATGTCCGCATTTGGGCGGCGGTGGTGCTCGCCATTGTGGTGCTGAGTTTTTTGTCCACCTGGGTGATGCGCGTGACCTCAGAGCCTCCGCTGCGCGAGGTGGTGATCCGCTCGCCTGATGGGGTCATCTTGG
>CAISQQ010000188.1 GCA_903887655.1 uncultured Burkholderiales bacterium | reverse complement strand
TGCTCGCCTTGATGTTCAAAATGTCGCAGTCCGAGTTGGCCCCCATGGAAGATCAAGGCATCGTGGTCTCGCAAGTGGTGGGGCCACCGACGGCGACTTCAGACCAAATGCAAACCTATGCCACGCAAGTCTACAAGGTGGCCAAGTCAGTCCCTGAATACAGCCAGATGTTCCAAATCACGGGTGTGCCGACGGTGAACTCGGGAATTGGTGGGGTGATTTTCAAAACTTGGGAAGAGCGCAGCCGAAGTGCTTTGGAACTTCAAATGTACTTGCAATCGCAGTGGAACAAAATTGCCGGCGCAAGGATTGCTGCATTTCAATTTCCCCCGCTACCCGGATCCTCAGGCCTACCAGTGCAGTTCGTCATCTCTACCACTGAACCCTTCCAGAACCTGAACCAAGTTGCGCAAAAGGTCTTGGACAGAGCGCGGGCTGATGGGAAATTTTATTTTGCAGACGTTGATCTCAAAATCGACAAACCACAGGCTACCGTGGTGATCGATCGCGACAAAATTGCATCCTTGGGTTTGACCGAACAAGATGTAGGCACGGCACTGGGTGCCGCCTTAGGGGGCGGGTATGTGAATTACTTCTCGATCTCTGGGCGCTCCTACAAAGTCATCCCTCAAGTGCTACAGGTCAACCGATTGAACCCCACTGACTTGCTCAATTTCAACATCAAATTGCCCAACGGCAATATGGTCAAAGCCAGTACGGTTGCCAGCCTCAAATACGATATCGTGCCTGAGTCCATCAGCCGGTTTCAGCAGCTCAACTCGGCCACGATTTCAGGGGTGACAGGTGCTTCGCAGGGAGAAATTTTGGAGTACCTCAGGACCATCACCAAAGAAGTGGCTCCGGCTGGCTACAACATCGACTATGCGGGTCAATCCAGACAATATGTCAAAGAATCTGGCGGATTCCTGATCACCATGATGTTCTCCATCATCATTGTGTTTTTGGCACTGGCCGCACAATTTGAGAGCTTCAAAGACCCGCTGGTGATCTTGGTCTCTGTCCCCATGGCACTTTTTGGCGCGATGATTTTCATCTTTTTGGGCGCCTCCACGGTCAACATCTACACCGAGGTCGGCTTGGTGACCTTGATGGGACTCATCAGCAAACACGGCATCTTGATCGTCGAAGTGGCCAAACAGCTTCAAAGAAGCGGTAAAACCAAGCGAGAAGCCATTGAGTCCGCATCATCGACGCGGTTGAGGCCTATTTTGATGACCACAGCAGCCATGGTCTTTGGAGTCGTACCCTTGGTGGTGGCCTCAGGTGCTGGTGCTGCAGGACGTCAGGCCATGGGTATCGTGATTTTTTCAGGGCTGTCCATTGGCACCCTCTTTACCCTCTTCGTAGTTCCTGCCATGTACATGTTCATCTGTTCGGATCGCTCTACCACCACTGAGTAGCCAGAGTCGAACTCGTGAGGATGCCCCCATTGAAGTCCAGTCTAGACCTGGACTTCATGGGGGATTTGTGACGGGATCAACAAGCTGAAAATGCAATCCAGTCTGCCTATTTTCGGTTTTCTCAGGGACCAATCTTGACGATTCTAGAGCGCCGGTCATGATCAGAATATTACTCGCTGGCATTTTCATGCTGCTTGCGATGTCCATGGGCTACGAGTACTTCCATCAAGACCACTACGTGTGTATCGGCAAGCGAGCCAGCGAAGTCGCTTCACCCACAGAAAATACCGAATACACAGAGCATTTACTCATCAATGCAGCCTCTCAAAACGAGACCTATGATGTGTCAATGATCAAGAAAACCAAAGAAGTGAAATTTGAATTCAGCCAAGATTTCAAACACCGCTATGAGATTACAAGCCGCTTTCGCCTGGATCACTTTATCAATCCAGACATCAAGCTCAAATCAGACAATGCCTCCAAATCGGTGTATGACCTCGATCTTCTTGGCAAGGTGGAAGCCACCGGTCAAATCGATAAAACCAAAATCAGCATCATCTTCAATAAGATCAACCCTCAGATCGAATTGCATTACTTCTACACGATTTTGAATTTAAAGACCAATAAGCCAGAAACGGTCCAAAACGAAGAAATTTATGCCACGTGCAATAAGATGTGAAGTCACTTAATTTCGGTAATGAATGACTTGCCCACGTTGATCACCGCGGGTGGCCACACAAATGGGAGAACGGTAAAGGGGTGCTAAAAAGGCGGTATTGGGCAGTTCTGTGCGAAGCTTTTCAAACAAAGGCTCAAGGCCCAGGTCCAACCAAACCCCAAAGCTGGCATCGTGATGTGCGGGTAAAAATAGTTTGGGCTGGAAGAGCTCAATCAAAGGAAATGTTTCCTCCACTTGCCTTGATGCCACCGCGTGTGGCTGGTAGGCCACAATGGCCACATCGGCATTTTGATACAGACGTGCCAATCGGCGATCACCCTCGGTGATGGTACCAGCGCTTGAGAACACCACCACCTTGAATCCGTTGTCCAGCGTCAATCCCCATGCCATGGTGCCTTGATCGATGATGGCTGGGGCATTGCTGCCTTTGTCCATCACCGCGCGAGTTACAGCAGCCTCGAGCTCGGTATCGGCCCTGACCTCCACTTTGTAAACATTGGCATAGGCCTCGATCAAACCGGGCTGAATAGTGCTGTGCCTGGCTAGGGCTGCATCGACGGTCAAGCCTGCCCGCTGAATTTGCTGTCCGTCCACCATCGTAACCCCTTGCGCGGGAGGCATTCCGAGCTTTTGTGCAGCGGCAATGGTCAATGCCGACCCCACTACGGGAGCCCCCGTTTGTTGCGATACGATGCCCACATCAGAGATGTGATCAAAGTGAGCGTGCCCGACCAAAATCAAATCAGCGCGTTTGACGTCCTTGGCTTCAAAACCGAGTGGGCGACTTCTCGCTTTTCGGTCAAAGTAGGTGTCGAGCAAATAAATACGCCCTTTGTAGGCAATTTCATAGTTGGCGTTGCCAAGCCAGCGAAAGACTGCGACATCGCTGTCGGAGGGTGTCAATGGACCGCCAGTGGCGGCAGGCACAAGACTATCGCAGGCTTCAGGCAGGGAAGTCTTCGCACTGACGATAGGCGCATTGGAGACCGATGCACAAGCGCTCAGTAGGAAGGCGGCAAAGGAAGTGGCCAACAAGGCCCAATTTGGGTGGTGAAGCATGGCGTGGTTTTTGTGTTTAATGAAGGTGGAATGAATGGCGTTCAGGTCAAAGCGACGGTCAATGGATCATAGGAATACAGCCAATCGGCCCTGGACTGAGTTAAATTTTGCTCATGAAAGGCGTCTCGCATGGCTTGTACATCTTCAATGCGGTACAACCCCCGACTGAATGTAGAGCCATTGACAATTTTGGCAGTGCGCTCCATGCGGTTGCGCTGAAATAGATTCAATGTACTGGTGACGTCCTCACATTGCTCCAAACAGCGAGCGAACACAGCAGCATCTTCGATGGCCATCGCAGCACCTGAGGCCATGTAGGGCAGCGTAGGGTGAGCAGCATCCCCCAAGAGCGTCGCTTTTTGTGTTGACCAATTACCCACAGGTGGACGGTTGTTGAGTGCATAGCGATAGCAAGCGTCTTTGTCCAACGCATCGATCACCGTTTGAATGGTGGGATGCCATCCTTCAAAATCATCCTTCAATTCCTGCCAGGGCCTTTTTTGTGTCCAAGACTCGCTTTCGGGCTGATCGTGCTCGACCAAGCCGACAAAATTCATCAGTGCACCCGCGCGCAAATAGTACATAACGGCATGTTTTTTGGGACCACACCATACGGTCGAGACAGTCTCCATGATGTCAGGCGGCAGTTTATCCACCGAGATCACACCTCGCCATGCAATATCACCGGTGTAACTCACTGGGGTGGAGCCCAAAATCTGTTGACGAACCACAGACTTGATGCCATCGGCGCCAATGAGCACATCGCCCTTGATCTCAACGCCTCCTTCAAGCAACAACGTCACGCCATCGTGGCTTTCTTCAAATGAAATGGCCTTGGCATTCAAAGTGATGCAATGGGGGTCGAGCTCATACACCTTTTTGACCAAAATCTCATGGATATCGGCGCGGTGTAAGTGAAAGTAAGGGGCACCAAACGACCTTTCATGCTCGACCCCCAAAGGAATACGGTGCATGAGCTCGGCTGTATCGTATCGGCGAAATTCAAAGGCTTGAGGCCTTACAGCCACCGTCTCGAGGGCATCATGCAGGCCCAAGTCATAGAGCACCTTGACCGCATTGGCGCTGCTTTGTATGCCTGCACCAACCTCTGCCAACACAGCCGCTTGCTCATAGATGCGAACATGGAATCCTTTTTTAATGAGGCAAGCTGCGGCGGTCAATCCGCCAAGACCCGCGCCAACAATGATGATCTTGGTATTTTTTTGCATGTTTCTGTCAGTAGGGAGCTTTTTTTGCATTTTAAAGGGATTGACCTTCAGCTGTTCTTGATGAAAACCCACGAAACACCCATTTGTCTCAAGCTTGACACCCAATGTCTAACAACTTTAGAGCTGAATTGATCAAGGGCTCAGCTCGAGCTTGATGGCCATGATGAGTCAGCTTGGCATTGACTTGCTCAATCTCGATTCTCAGACCCACTGATCACAACCAGGCTCGAGAAGGCAACGAGATCAAACAATGACTTCATGGGGTCCTGCATTGTTCGCACATGGTCTCAATCTTTGACTCCATTATTGGGGCATAGACCGATCAAAAGCGGGGGTGATTGCGCTGAAATGCATGACTTGACTGCACGCCAAGTACATGAAGCGATCGTCGCCAAACAACTCCCTCGACCGCTAGCGAGTTGCTTTTTCCCCGCCTCAGGCCCTCCAACACGGTAAAACTGTAATTCTTGGTAACGTCAAATGTTGAAATTCATCCACACATTGATGTTTTTTTGCCCACAATGCTCCCAGGTCAAGGACTCCAAAGACCGGTTTCCAAAAATGACAAAAAGTTAATGATGACAACTTTTTAATCGAGTTGAGACAAGCAAAACCACAAATTCAAACCACAGTCCAAGAGCTAAATAAGACAAATATGAGAAATTACCTGAATGACAAACCTGTCATACAAGCCATTCAAATCGATCGAGCTGACGCTTCACCCTATTCAATTTGTAATTTCAAAAGAAAAAGCTTATCAACTATGTCATTTTGAGTTGGCTCGTGTTCATTAATATCCCTTCCCTGTTCAAGAACTTCATCACTGCTTTGCTCTGTATCGCTCCGGTTTGGTGTTATGCCGCCGGTGGTGATGTGTGCATCAATGAGCACAGCAAGGATGCAAAAGAATATTGTTATGCCACAACCCGTGTCAACTCGGGTAATTGCGAAAAGATACAAGCCATTGGAACACGGATGTCTTGCTTGAGTGCAGTCAAACACAAACAGCGCGAACTCGTTTGGGCAGTCAAACCTTTAGGGCCCGACAATGTCAATATTAGGCTTGAATCGAGCAAGAGCTACATCTGGATGCGATGAACACCGACTTGGCTGATTGTTCAAAGCCAAGACTTATCGTTTAGCAAAAATCCACTCTA
>CAISQQ010000187.1 GCA_903887655.1 uncultured Burkholderiales bacterium | reverse complement strand
TGTGGGGAGTCTTTAGGTCAGGTCCCTATGTCTGATTTAAGTCTTCAACTGCAGCCGGCGACAAGCCCTCTTTCAGTCGATACCTATTTTGATCCCGCGCTCTACGAGCGAGAGATGGCTTTGCTGTTCGCCTCGGGACCTCGTTATGTGGGCCACGAGCTGAGTGTTCCCCAACTGGGTGACTACGCCACCTTGTCGCATGAGGGGCATGGCCGGGTGCTGGTTCGCACCGCACAGGGCATTGAACTGCTCTCCAATGTGTGCCGCCACCGCCAAGCCGTGATCCTTCAAGGTCAGGGCAATTTGAACGACCCGCAAGCCTCCAATGGGGGCAATATCGTGTGCCCTCTGCATCGCTGGACCTATTCTCCCAGCGGCCATTTGCTCGGCGCGCCTCATTTCGAGCGCGACCCGTGCTTGAACTTACAACAGTATGAACTGCACAACTGGAACGGATTGTTGTTCGAAAACAATGGCCGAGACATCCACCTTGATTTGAGCAATATGGGCCCCAAAGGGCAACTCGATTTCTCCGGCTACCAATTGGCCAAGGTTCAGCTCCACGAGTGCAACTACAACTGGAAAACCTTTGTTGAAGTGTATTTGGAAGACTACCATGTGGGACCATTTCACCCGGGGCTGGGACAGTTCGTGGAATGCGACGATCTCGCTTGGGAGTTCAGGCCTGAGTTTTCTGTTCAAACGGTGGGCATTGCCAACCGTTTGGCGCGCTCGGGCTCACCGGTTTATGAGCGCTGGCAAAAGGCCCTCTTGAATTACACCCAAGGCCGCACCCCCAACCAAGGGGCCATTTGGCTCACCTACTACCCCCACATCATGGTGGAGTGGTATCCGCACGTGCTCACAGTCTCGACCCTGTGGCCCATGGGGCCGAGAAAAACCCTCAACAAAATTGAATTCTTCTACCCCGAAGAGATCGTCGCCTTTGAACCCGAGTTCGTGCAAGCCCAACAAGCTGCCTACATGGAGACCTGCATCGAAGACGATGAAATTGCCGAGCGCATGGATGCGGGCCGCCAGGCCCTCCTCGAGCGCGGTCAAAACGAGACCGGTCCTTACCAAAGCCCCATGGAAGACGGCATGCAGCACTTTCATGAGTGGTACCGAAAAAAAATGCAACTCCCTGGCTAAGTGCTCCAAGACGGAGGGCTGTTGTGAGCCCCAAGTCCGGCATTTTTTCAAGACCCGGCCCCCTGTCTTCTCTCAAGCCCCAAGGAGTCCCAAGCTTTGATACACACCAACGCGTTTTCACTCACGCTCAAAGCCAGTGAGCTGGCCCAGGCCCTCCAAGTGCAATCCCACCAAAGCACGGTGAGCCCGTGGCTCATCTTTGATGTGAGTTACGATTTGAGTGACGCGGCTTGGGGTCGCGCGCAGTTTGAACACCTTCACGTGGTGGGCGCGCGCTACGTGGATTTGCACGACGATTTGAGCGCCGTGGGCGACGTGATGGCCATCAATGGCGGTCGCCACCCCTTGCCCACCCGAGACCATTTCGCTCGCTGGATGGCCGCACAAGGCATCACCCCAGACACCCAAGTCGTGGTCTATGACCGAAATGGCATGAATTTTTGTGCACGTCTGTGGTGGATGCTGCAGTGGTGCGGACACCACAAGGTGGCGGTGCTCGACGGGGGATTGAAGGCCTGGCAAGACACCGGCGGCCAAACCACCTCCAGCGACCATCCCCCACAAGCCTTGGCACCGAGCCGCGGCGCTTTTGCACTCGAGCCCTATGCGCTCGGCGCTCCTTTGGTCACACTGCGCGATCAGCGCCATGTGCTGGATCACTTGGGCCTGGGGGACCAAACGCTCGTGGACGCGCGCGGCAAACCCCGCTACCTGGGACTGCAAGAACCCTTGGACCCAATCGCCGGCCACATCCCTGGGGCCTTGAACCGGCCCTTTACCGAGAACTTTGACGAGCAGGGGTTTTTCAAACCCAAGGACCAACTCAGGGCCGAGTTTGAGGCCTTGCTCGCAGGCCAAGACCCCCTAACGGTGGTTCACCATTGCGGCTCGGGCGTGAGCGCTGTGCCCAACATCTTGGCCATGGAGCTCGCCGGTCTTGGGCGCACCGCCCTTTATG
>CAISQQ010000186.1 GCA_903887655.1 uncultured Burkholderiales bacterium | reverse complement strand
TGTGCTCGCCCATGCCCCAGTCCACCGGTATATCGCCTCGACCCATGGCCGCCCGGTCGTCGTAGACTTTCTTCACCAGCTGATGCGGGGTGATGCTCGCAGGAATCGTGGTGATCTTCTCAGACAAGCGCTTCCATTCATTGAGCGACAAGGAGGTGTCGCCCGCATCGGTCCATTTTTTGCCCAAATAAGGACTCCAGTCCACCGTGAACTGGCTCTTGAAGTTGGTGACGATGGGGTCGACGGTGTGCACACCCGCATCGAGCGCTGCGCGGTAGGTCTTGACCATCTCGTCACCCAGGCTCTCGCCCAGTCCTTGCGAGGCCAAGCGATCCGAGTAGAGCTTGCGCGTTCCTGGGTGGGCCGCAATTTTCTTGTACATCAAGGGCTGCGTAAGGCTGGGAGTGTCTTGCTCATTGTGGCCGAGTTTTCGGAAACAAATGATATCCACCACCACGTCTTTGGAGAAGGTTTGTCGAAACTCCAGTGCCAACTGGGTCGCCAAAGCAACGGCCTCCGGGTCGTCGCCATTGACATGCAGCACCGGCGACTCGATCATCTTCACCACATCGGTGCAGTAAAGTGTGGAGCGTGAGTCACGCGGATCCGAGGTGGTGAAGCCGATTTGATTGTTGATCACGATGTGCAGCGTGCCCCCGGTGTAGTAACCCCGGGTTTCGGCCAAGGCGAGCGTCTCCATCACCACCCCTTGGCCGGCAAAAGCAGCGTCGCCATGCACCAAAACGGGCAGTACTTGTTGGCCCTTGGGGTCGTTGCGGCGGTCCATGCGCGCGCGCACCGAACCTTCCACCACCGGGTTCACAATCTCCAAATGAGAAGGATTGAATGCCAAGCTCAAATGCACGGGTCCACTGGAGGTGCTCACATCGGAGCTGAAACCTTGGTGGTACTTCACGTCTCCGCTGGGCAGCTCTTCGGGTGCGGTGTGATCAAATTCGGCAAATAAATCCGCGGGCAATTTACCCATCGAGTTCACAATGACGTTCAAGCGCCCGCGGTGGGCCATCCCAATCACCACCTCTTGCAATCCCATCATGCCCGCGCGATCGATGAGCTCGTCAATGCACACGATAAAGCTCTCACCGCCTTCGAGTGAAAAGCGTTTTTGGCCCACATACTTGGTGTGCAAAAACCGCTCCAGGCCTTCGGCCGCGGTGAGTTTTTCTAAAATACGTTTCTTTTTATCCACATTGAAGGTGGGCTTGGAGCGGATGGCTTCCAATTTTTGCTGCCACCACCGTTTGTGGTCTTGGTTGGACATGTAGTTGAACTCTGCGCCGATGGAGCCGCAGTAGGTTTCTCTGAGTGCATTGAGCAACTCTCTGAGCGGCATGCGGTCACGGCCAAAGAACGTGTTGCTGGTGTCAAACACCGCTTCTTGATCCGCATCGCTAAAGCCATAAAAGCTGGGGCTGAGCTCTGGGATATCACGCCGCTCAGCGCGCTTTAAAGGATCCAAGTCGGCCCAACCCACACCGACATTGCGGTAAGCAGAGATCAGTTGTTGGACCGCTGTGCGTTTGCGCCCCATTTGCTCATCGGCTGAGGCCATCACCACCCGTGTACCGCCTTGTTTGGCGCGCTCGGCAAAGGCATTGATCACAGGCAGATGAGGGACATCCTTGGCCTGACTGCCATCGAGTGCTGGGACATGCTGCAAAGCATCAAAGTACTCCCGCCAAGTCTCGGGCACACTGGCCGGATTGGAGAGGTAGTTTTCGTAGAGCTCTTCGACGTAAGGGGCGTTGCCCCCAAAGAGATAAGTGTTGCCCGCATAGGCTTGGTATAGAGACGATGAACCGCTCATGGCACGCTGACCTCCGATTCCCTTGGGGAAACTTTAGTTGGTTATAAAAAAAACCTCTGCGACACGGCTGCACCGGTTAGCAGATGCGACATGTCCCACATGGAACACATTCGTGCCGTATTGTGCCACCAAAAGCCAAAAATCGATCAAAATAGGGGGATAACCTTTTAATCCATTAGAAATTCCCGACATGAACGACCACACCAGGACTTTAAGACTTGCCCTTTATGGGGCTTTGATCAGCTTGGGCACTTTGAGCGGGTGCTCTATCCTCAAAAACCCATTTGCCAAAGAGCCCTCGAGCGCCGAGACTGCGCTCGCCTCAGTCGCCTCAGGCGCCCCAGGGCCCTCAGCCGCCACAAGGGCCGCAATTGTCTCTGGCATGGACACGTCTGTGCCTGCGAGCACCAGCCCCAAGGCGCCGCCTAGGGCCAATTTGGACTACATCGAGACCGACAGTTTTGACAAACACCTGGCGGCGGCGTTGGCCTCTGACTTGCCCGTTGTTCGCGTGCGCTTTGTCTATGAGGTGCAGCCCAGTGACTTGCCGGAGAAACTTCAGTTCCTTCTCTCGAGCATCCAGCGCACTGGGGGGGTGGTCGACATGACTGTGCCGCTGGCCGATCAAAACCCGACACCCTCAAGGAGTATCAAGGGCGCCATGGACCGCATTTACACCAAACTCGAGCGTTTTTTCAGCAACTTGTCCAATTCATCAAAAAGCATGATCGAGCGGGCATGGAAAAAGCCCTTTGAATCCATCGATACCCGAAACGCAAGCGTGGTCTTTGGTCAGAATAAAAAAGGGCAAGTGATCATCACCAGCGTGAACTTCACCCAGCGCGACTCCACCACTACCCAGGTCACACCCATGGCTCCATCGAGCCGACCTTAAAACGAGTTTGGAGCGAGCCGGGGTGTATGTTCTCGGCTCTCCACTCCACCACGCTTAGATGAAAGTCGCCCAGTGAGCCCTGAGTCCTTGGAGCAGTTGGTGAGTCTAGTCATGCCGTACGGCAAGTACAAAGGACGCTTGCTGTGCGAATTGCCCTCTCACTACCTGAGCTGGTTTGCCCGCGAGGGATTTCCCAAAAATTCTTTGGGTGAACTGCTGCGACTCATGCATGAAATCGATCACAACGACCTCAGGGGCTTGTTGCAGCCTTTGCAAGACCGCTCAAGGTCATCCACTCAGGTGCAGCAAAAACAAGCTGGCCGCCCAGTCAGTCCAAGGCCTTGAGCCATGTGTGGACGTCTTCAAACCCACCGTGCTCTGCACTCCTGAGCCACTCATAGACCACCATCTCGGTGGTCACGAGCTCTGCGCCGGCAGAGGCGAGCCGATCGAGTGCCGCATCTTTGTCACTGGGGCGTCTTGAGAGGGTCGCATCCACCACCACGTAAACGTCAAATTCATCGTCGAGTAAATCCAGCGCAGTTTGCAGCACCCCCACATGGGCCTCGAGCCCCAAGAGCACGATTTGGTTTTTTTCGGGCGCAGGGGGGGCTTCCTTCTTTTGCAAATGCTTGGGCAAACTGCGCGCATTGCCCTGTGGAGGACCATTCTTCGCTGGGGGTCGAAGCATCTCAATCAAGCCCTCTTCACAGGCTGAAAACACCATTTTCGTGAGTGGCTTGGGGGCAAGCACTTGAAGCGATTGAGGCAAATGCCCCCAAAGACTGGGGTGCTGCTCGGTGCAAAAGAGGGGCACGTGCAGCTCACGCGCTAGACGCGCGAGCAACTGTGCGCGCGCCAACAGCGCTCCCGCTTCGGGGAGAGCGGCCAGAGCGCCCTCTTGCACATCCAAAACAATCAATTGGCATTCTTCGCTAGAGATCAACATCATGACACCTTCACCACCACACGGCCTTTGAGCAGGCCTTGTTTTAAGGCGTGGGCGGTCTCAACCACTTGCTCCAGCGCAATCACTTGGGTCATTCGCTCGAGCTTGGTCAAGTCCAAATCTTTGGCCAAACGCTCCCAGGCTTGGACTCTCAGGGGCAGCGGCGCCATGACCGAATCGATGCCAAGCAAACTCACCCCGCGCAAAATAAACGGCATCACCGTGGCGGGTAAATCAAAGCCCTGGGCCAAGCCACAAGCGCTCACCGCCCCCCCATAACGCGTTTGGGCCAATGCATTGACCAAGGTATGAGAACCCACCGAGTCCACCACCCCAGCCCACCTCTCTTTTTGCAAGGGCCGAGTGCTCGCCCCAGAGAGCTCAGCGCGGTCCATGACCGCTGTGGCCCCCAAGGCCATCAAGTAATCGCTTTCGTTCAATTTACCGGTGCTCGCCACCACAGCGTAGCCCAGACTCGAGAGCAAAGCCACAGCGACACTGCCAACACCGCCGCTCGCACCCGTCACCAGCACCTCACCACTGTCGGGCCGCAAGCCATGGCGCTCGAGCGCCATGACACTGAGCATGGCGGTGTAGCCAGCGGTCCCAATGGCCATGGCTTGCAAGGCACTCAAGCCGGTGGGCAAATGCACCAAATTCTTGGACTCGAGCGTGGCGCGCTCGCTCAAAAGCCCCCAACGCGTCTCCCCCAAGCCCCAGCCGTTGTGAATGAAGGCGTCGCCCACACGCCACTCGGGTGAGTCTGATGTGAGCACCACGCCTGAGCCGTCGATGCCCGCCACCATGGGCCAATGGCGCACCACAGGAGCGGTGTTGGTGATGGCCAAAGCATCTTTGTAGTTGAGGGTGGAGTACAGGACTTGCGCACTCACGTCCCCCCCGGGCAGGGATTCTTCACTCAAACTTTCAATTTGAGCGCTGAAAGATTCATCTTTGCGAAGCACCAAGGCGTTGAACATGGCTCTTGTCTTTCTAAGGGGAACATCACGGGTGAAAGGGCTTGGGGTCAGGCAGAGAATGTGGAGCTGTATGGATCATCAGCCACCAACATCCCCCGAATGATCGATCTCGCTCAAGTTTAGGTGATTTTTGAAAGAAAGCGACCCACATTCACGAAAAGCCAAAAAACCCTTGGCCAAATTGTCATGAAACCCGTTTAAAATCATGGAGATGCGCAATTGCTTCGTCCTTTCTTTATTGCTCGCTTGTAGCCTCACTTGGGCTGCGCCCAAACGCCAACCGGCTCAGGATATTGAACAATTCCTGGCGGATGCGGGCGTGATCAATCAAATGGAGTTGTTGCGACAAAACATGAGTGACACGGCCTCGGGTCTGGTGGTCAATGCCATGGGCCTGCTTGGCGTGCCCTACCGCGCAGGCGGCACGAGTGAGGCCACCGGTTTTGATTGCAGTGGCTTTGTGAGGACCATTTTTGAGCGCTCCATTGGTCTCGTATTACCGCGGCGCGCCAAAGACCAAGCCGAGGTCACCCAAAATGTCGACGTCAACGATTTGAAGCCAGGGGATTTGGTGTTTTATCACACCTTGCGCCAAGCGTTTAGCCATGTGGGCATCTACATTGGAAACGGCCAGTTCATTCACTCCCCCAGGCCCGGTCACCAAGTGCGCATCGAAGACATGCGTGAAGCCTATTGGGCCAAACGCTTTGATGGGGCAAGACGTGTGAAGGAGCTCACCCCGAGCATGGCCAACGGCTTGGGTGAATTGCCCAAATACATGCCTGGCTCTTCCAGTGCGGTGGTCGGCAGCAACTTGAGTTCAACCAATCCGGGGCCCAACACGAGCGCGAGCAACCCAGCCCCCACCAGCTCGAGTGCGTCCAGCATCCCCATGCTGGCCTCCGCCCATGCATCGACCTTGCCCACGCCGGGCTCAGCGCCTGTGAACACGCCCAATGGGATGCTGTCGAACCTGTTGCCCTTGAGCTTGCCCAACATCAGCTTTTCTGGCCCCATTGGCAGCATGCTCCCCAACTTGCTCGGCTTCAAGGCAGCGAGCTCAAACTCGGCCAATAGCGCCCCCGCCAACAGCGCACCTGCCAATGCCTTGAGTGGTGCGGGTTCAGAACCCAACTAACCCCCCCTGTCTCGCCACTGAGGTCAATGAAGGGTCTACTCAAAGGCCAACATCGTTGCCTTCGCCCCATCCCCGTGGGTGAAAAAGACCCCCGCCACGTCGCTCACGAATGGGTGAGCTGTTGAATGTAGTTTTAGTTTTGGGCTTGAAAGGCGTCAACCCCCACGCGCACAAGGCAAGGGCAGGCTTAGGGCGCCACTTTACTCTCACTGACGCCGATCAAGGCAATCAAGCCCGCAGAGGATTATTTCTTCTTGACGGGTGGCAGATCGGTGCAAGCATCGTGAGCGGCTTCAGCGGCCAGTCCAATCGTTTCCCCCAAAGTGGGGTGCGGATGGATGGTTTTGCCGATATCCAAGGCATCGGCGCCCATCTCAATGGCCAGGGCCACTTCACCAATCATGTCACCCGCGTGGGTGCCCACCATGCCACCGCCAAGAATTTTGCCGTGACCTTGGGACTGGGGTGAGTCGTCAAAGAGCAATTTGGTAAAGCCCTCATCGCGACCATTGGCGATGGCACGGCCCGAGGCCGCCCAAGGAAAGAGTCCCTTTTTAACCGCGATGCCACTGGCGCGGGCTTGCTCCTCGGTGAGCCCCACCCAAGCCACCTCGGGGTCGGTGTAAGCGACACTGGGAATGACACGCGCGTTGAATGCACTTTGTGCCAAGCCCGCGTCACCCAAAATTTCACCGGCGGCGACCTCAGCAGCGACATGGGCCTCGTGCACGGCTTTGTGCGCGAGCATGGGTTGCCCCACCACGTCCCCAATGGCAAAGATGTGGGAGACATTGGTTCGCATTTGAATGTCAACACCAATAAAGCCGCGATCACTCACGGCAACACCGGCTGCCTCGGCTTGGATTTTCTTGCCGTTGGGGCTTCTCCCCACAGCTTGGAGCACCAAGTCGTACGTTTCTTTGCTCACGCCCTTGGCGCCTTCAAAGCTCACCTCAATGCCTTTGCTCGTCGCCACAGCACCCACGGTTTTGGTGCCCAGCATGATCTGATCAAAACGCGGCGCATTCATTTTTTGCCAAACCTTCACCAAGTCACGGTCTGCGCCTTGCATGAGACCGTCCATCATCTCCACCACATCCAAGCGTGAGCCCAGCGTGCTGTAGACCGTCCCCATCTCAAGCCCAATGATGCCACCACCCAAGATCAACATCTTCTTGGGGATCGCTTGGAGCTTGAGCGCGCCGGTGCTGTCCACAATCCTTGGGTCTTCGGGCATGAAGGGCAGCCTCACCGCTTGAGAGCCGACCGCAATGATGGCGCGTTTGAACTTGAGCTGGCGGGTTTTTCCGGACTTCTCCTGAGCGCTGCCTTGGGTTTCTTCCACTGTCAAGGTGTGCGGTCCAGCAAAATAACCAAAGCCACGCACCACTTCGACTTTGCGCATCTTGGCCATGGCGCCCAAGCCACCAGTGAGCTTGGAGATCACTTTGTCTTTGTGCGCTCTCAACTGATCCAAATTGATGCTGGGCGCTGAAAAACTGATCCCCATGGAGGACAGGTGCGAGACCTCGTCCATCACACTGGCCACATGCAGCAAGGCTTTGGACGGGATGCACCCCACATTCAAACACACGCCACCCAGACTCGCGTAGCGCTCGACCAAAATGACTTTGAGCCCCAAGTCCGCCGCCCTGAACGCGGCAGAATACCCACCAGGCCCGCCGCCGAGCACCAACACATCGCAGTCGACATCGCTGGGCTCGGGCGAAGAGATAACAGCCGCAGCTGCAACAGGCGCCACGCTCACCTGGGGTGCACTGGGCTTGGAAGGTGCAGCCGATTCAACGCTGGGAGCGGGCTCCGCTGGCGCTTGAGCACTGTCGGCGAGCTCGAGCGTCAAGAGCACACTGCCCTTTTGGACTTTATCGGACAGCTTCACCTTGAGCTCCTTGACCACCCCCGCATGAGAGCAAGGAATCTCCATCGAGGCCTTGTCCGACTCCACCGTGATCAAACTTTGCTCCACCTTCACGTGGTCACCCACCTTCACCAAAATTTCAATCACCGCCACTTCACTGAAGTCACCAATATCCGGGACTTGGATGTCTATGCTTGCCATGATGGGACTTTCTTAAAGGAGGACGCGGCGAAAGTCGCCCAAAATTTGCGCCAAATGGGCATTAAAGCGAGCGGCTTGCGCGCCATCGATCACGCGGTGGTCCCAGCTCAAGGACAGCGGCAGCATCAAACGCGGCTCAAACGCTTGACCGCTCCAGACTGGCTGAATTTGGCTCTTGCAAACCCCGAGAATGGCCACTTCTGGGGCATTGATGATGGGGGTGAAATAACGCCCACCAATGCCGCCCAAGGAAGAAATGGTGAAGCACGCGCCACTCATTTGGGCTGGAGCGAGCTTGCCTTCACGGGCTTTTTTGGCCAAATCGGACATCTCTTGGGAGATCTCCAAGATGCCTTTTTGATCCGCATCCTTGATGACGGGCACCATCAAGCCGTTGGGCGTATCGGCGGCAAAACCAATGTGGAAATACTGCTTGTAGACCAACTCATCGCCGTCGAGCGAGGAGTTGAAGTCGGGAAACTTTTTAAGCGCACTCACACACGCTTTGATCAAGAAAGCGAGCATGGTAATTTTGATACCCCTTTTTTCATGCTCCTTGTTGGCGAGCACTCGAAACGCTTCCAACTCGGTGATGTCGGCATCGTCGTGATTGGTCACATGAGGAATCATCACCCAATTGCGGTGCAAATTCGCACCCGAGATCTTTTTGATGCGGCCCAACTCTTTGCGCTCGACCGCACCAAACTTGGCAAAGTCCACCTTGGGCCAAGGCAGCAGTCCCAAGGCCTCACCAGAGCTGCCAGAAGTCGCCGATCGCACGCCACCCAAAGCACTTTGGGCGGCCGTTTGTGTGCTGCCGGCCATCACGTTTTTACAAAACGCTTGAATGTCCTCCAGCGTAATGCGCCCTTTGGGGCCCGAGCCCTTGACCTCACTCAAGGGCACACCCAACTCACGGGCGAATTTCCGAACGGACGGGGAGGCATGGGGCACTTGCGCGAGCAAAGACGGCGTGAGTGTGGGCTCGTGGGCTGGTGCTTGAACGGGTGCTTGAACGCCCGCTTGAGGAGCCAAGGCGGCAGGCGCTGGGGTGACGGGAGAAGCCGCTGCTGGCGCTGGCGCTGGCGGGGCCGCTACCGGGGCTGCCGCCTGGACCGTTGCCTGGCCCGTTGCCTGGCCCGTTGCTTT